>CAZULI010000015.1:12155-15022 GCA_964621095.1 uncultured Acidimicrobiaceae bacterium
CCGTCCATCTCGCGACAAAGGGACTGGCCCGCTACGAGCTGTCCGAATGGCTCATCGGCCACCACCACCATCTTGTCTGTACCGAGTGTGGATCCGTCGAGGATGTCGACGCGACCCCCGCTCACGAAGCGCTTCTTCGTGAGGTTGTTGGGTCCATGACATCGGTAGCGTCATTCGAACCATCGAGCCACGCGCTTGAGATCGCCGGGAGGTGTGCACAGTGTCAATGACGGCAGTCATCGCAAGGGACGTCACGCTTGCGTACGGTAGTCATGTCGCACTGAGCCGCTCGACGTTCGAACTCCCCCGCGGATCGGTGACCGCGGTCATCGGTCCAAACGCGTCGGGGAAATCCACCATTCTCAACGCCATTGCAGGGCTGATGAAGCCAACCCACGGGACCATTGAGATACCCATCATCGGGGGTGATCATCGGCGGATCGCGTACGTGCTCCAGAGCACCAAGGTGAACGAAGGATTGCCGATCTCGGTGCGCGAGGTCGTCACCATGGGGCGGTACGCGACGGCCGGTTCGTATCGATGGCTCACGGCAACCGATCGGGAGGAGATCGAGCGTGCGATGGATCGCATGGGTATCACCGACATCGCCACCGCACGTCTCCAGGATCTCTCGGGGGGTCAGCGACAGCGGGTCTTCGTGGCTCAGGGTCTCGCCCAGGAACATGACCTGCTCCTTCTCGATGAACCAATGACCGGCATCGATCTCCCGACCGCTCAGGCGATCGACGAGGTCATGCACAGTGAGACGAGCCGTGGTGGAACGGTGATTGTGACGACTCATGATCTCTCCGAGGCGCAGTTTGCGGACCATGTGCTGTTGCTCTCGGGTCGGGTGGTGGCCTCGGGACCACCAGACGCCGTCCTCACCGAGGAGCATCTCGTTGAGGCGTACGGCCCCTCCATGCTCCATCTCGGTGACAACGGTGGGTTCTTCATCGACGATCCTGCCCACATCCATCTTCCGGGACGGCACGCTCATCGGGAGCGAACCGTGCACACCGAGACGTCACCGACAGATCTTCACGGTGAGTAGCTCCGAAGCTCATTCTGTGGGCTGTAACCCACCGTGGCGGTGGGTTCATACCCTGGGTACGCGGAAATGAGGGGGGAGCGGGTGTTTCCGGTGTTGTTGGTGGGGATGGTGTTGCTGGGTATGGCGCTCACCCTGCCGGGGATCCTTTGGCCGGAGATCGCCGTGGACCTCAAACGGCCGATTGCGCAGCTCGGTTGGGTGTCGTTCGCCTACGGGTCCGGGTACACCCTTGCAACGCTCGTCGGTGGGATGGTGGCGCGCCGGTGGGCGGCTGGGTTCATTCTGGCGTTGGCCGCAGGCACCAGCGCCGGTGCGCTCTTGCTGATCGTGATGAGTCCGTCATGGTGGGTGTTCCTCCTCGCCATGTTCTGCTACGCGATCACCGGTGGGATGAACGACATCATCTCGAACACCTACGTGTCGACCCGACGGGGCACACGGTCGATGGGGATCCTTCACGGCACGTTCGGGGTCGGCACCATTGTCGGGCCTCTTGTCGTGGCGGCAACGTTTGGCCTTGGCGGCTCGTGGCGTACCGCATTCCTTTTGGTGGGGATCGGCCAACTGGTGTATCTCTTGGTCATACTCGCCTTGGCGCGCCACGCCTCCGTCCCGAAACAGGAGTCACCACGCGGTGCGGGTGGGCTGAAGATCACCGCGCCACTCCTGTGGTCACTGTCAGTCTTCTTCATCTACTCAGGGGTCGGGGCTGGTGCGGGTGTCTGGGCGTTCACCTACCTCACCGAGTACCGAGGATTCGGCGTCGCGACAGGAAGTGTCACCGTGGCTGCGTACTGGGGTGGGTACACCGCGTCACGGTTTCTCCTTGGGTTGATCGGGGACTCAATCAGCCCGCACCGCATCCTTCGCTGGTCCACCCTGGCGACGACGGTCGGACTCATCCTGTTGTGGTGGAGCCCCACACAACCGCTCGCGGTTGGTGCCCTCATCCTCACCGGATTTGCTCACGGCCCCGTCATCCCACTCCAGATCCTGCTGACACCGACCAGGTTCGGAACCGGACACACCGCAACGGTCATCGGTCTTGAAATGGCAAGCGGCAATCTCGGCAATGCCATGCTGCCCGCGGTCATCGGGTTCTGTGTGGCCGAATGGGGGCTTGGCGTCATCCCGCCGGTCATCATCGCCACGGCGGTCATCCTGACGATTGGTGTCGAGATGCTCCGTCGGTCCGGGTCCGCATCAACGAGCGCCCTCTGAGACACAGCCGCATGCCGCTCACCAGGTGCGGCTCGTGACACCTCCCAGCAGGACGGAGATCAGAATCCCCATGGGGAGGACGTCGACGTAGCTCCACCCCCATCCGACATTGCCGGCGAACAGCATGAACAACCAGGTTGCAGGAAACGTGAAGATGGCAAATGCGGCGATCATCGCCACCAAGGACTTGAGGAAGTCGCCCATGGAACACCTCTCTCATAGCGAACAAACGGAACGCTACTACCGGTGATTCCTGGTCCGAGTGATCTCGCTGGAGACGCCCCAGATGGGGTTGCTCTCAAGCGGGGGAGGCTGCTGAGGGATCGATCCGGACCATCAGCTCGCACCCAGCTGCATGGGGGTCGTGCGGCTTGAGACCCATGATCGAGACACCGTTGAGCCGGTCGGCGATGCCTCGACTCATCCCAAGATGAAGGGCACAAATGGTCGCCGAGTCGGCATCAGCTGCATTCGCAAACGGGCACGCCTCGAGCACGATGTCGAGTTCATCACTCTCTTCGACGATCACGGGTTCAAACCCGCCCCGCGCAACCGCCTTCATGAGCTGGGTCACCGGTGATTCGGATGGGTC
>CAZULI010000016.1:0-14850 GCA_964621095.1 uncultured Acidimicrobiaceae bacterium
GTGGTGGTGGCGTTCGTCTTCCAGCAGCCCGACGAGGAGATCATCGTCGCGTAGCCAGAACCGGGAGCGTTGATCCGGCCCGGGCGGCTGAGGCGGCCCTGCGGGGTATTCTCGGGTGGTACGTGCTGTCTGCCAAAGGATGCTCCGTGCCCACGTTCCGGCCCGATCTGACGTCGATCCCACCGTATGTGCCGGGTCGTTCCATGGCCGAGATTGCCCGTGAGTTCGGGATTGAGTCGATCTCCGCCCTCGCCTCCAATGAGTGGCCCACGGGACCGTTCCCTGAGGTGCTTGATGCCATCGCCGTCGCCGCCGCCGGGGTGAACCGGTATCCGGACAACTCGACCCACGACATCAGACACGCCCTTGCCGCCCACCACGGTGTAGCCCCTGAGGAAGTCTGGATGGGGTCGGGGTCGTCGGATCTCATCCGTGCAACCGCCCTCGGTGTCGGTGGCCCCGGGACCTCCGCCATCTTTCCTGATCCCTCCTTTGTCCTGTACGCCCTCACGACGAGGATCGCCGGGGCGGAGCCGGTTCCGGTACCGCTCACCGCTGACCACCAGCATGATCTGGCTGGGATGCTCGGTGCGATCCGGGACGACACGACCCTCATCTACCTCTGCAACCCCAACAACCCGACCGGGAGGTATCTCTCGGGGGAGGAGATCACGGCGTTCCTCGACGAGGTGCCCGACTCCATCGTCGTGCTCATCGATGAGGCGTACGCCGAGTTCGTGACGGCCCCTGACCATGCGTCCATGGTGCGTGACGCACCCACCCGGCCCAATGTTCTGACGCTGCGGACCTTCTCGAAGATTTATGGGTTGGCGGGCCTTCGCATCGGGTACGGCATCGGGGATGCGGACCTGATGGCAAGCCTTCGTCGAACCCAGGCTCCGTTTGCCGTCACGGCGGTGTCCCAGGCGGCGGGCGTCGAGGCGCTCAAGTATCAGGATCGGGTGCACCAGCGTGCACTGACCAATGCCGAGGGTCGGGACCTCCTGACGGCGGCCCTGTCCGAGCGCGGTCTCCATCCGGCCGAGTCGCAGGCAAACTTTGTCTACTTTGAACCGACCCGCTCTGCCCAAGTGCTGGCGGACGATCTGGTCATGAAAGGGGTCAGTATCCGGCGACTCGGGAATGGGTTGCGCGTCACGGTGGGAACACCCTCTGAGAACGCCCACTTCATCGAGGCGCTCGATGCGATCCTGACAGCGTCGTGAGGAGGTCTGATGTATCTACCCGATGATGTGGACTGGGGGGACCTCTCGGAGTTTGTCGACCGCAACGGCAACGCAATCTCGGTACCGGAGTGGTTGACCCCTGATCGTGCCGTGGCCATGTATCGAGACATGGTGACCATGCGGGTGTTCGATCGGCGAGCAACCACGGCACAACGCCAGGGGAGGCTTGGCACGTTCGCCGTGGCAGAGGGACACGAGGCGGTCCAGATCGGAACCGTGAGTGCACTCGCCGACGGCGACTTCATCTATCCCGGGTATCGGGAACATGGCGTGCAACTCGCCCGCAACGTCCCGATGACGACCCTGCTCGCGTACTGGCGTGGCATTCCGAACACCTCATGGGATCCCAACGCCTTCGACCAGATGATCATCACCATCCCGATTGCCAGTCATCTCCCGCACGCCGTCGGCCACGCCTACGCAAAGCGCCTGAGCGGGGAGCCGATCGTGACCGTTGCCTACATCGGTGATGGGGGCACCTCGGAGAACGACTTCCACTCGGGTGTCAACTTCGCCGGCGTGTGGAAGACCCCCACCGTGTTCGTGGTGTCGGACAACCACTACGCCATCTCCGTGCCGTACGAGAAACAGACAGCAGCACGAACCATTGCGGACAAGGCGATCGGGTACGGCATCCCGTCGGAACGTGTCAACGGGTTTGATGTTGTTGCGGTCCACGACGCCATGCGCCGTGCCGTTGATCGGGCCCGGTCGGGGGGTGGGCCGACCCTCATTGATGCGGTGTGTTACCGCTTCGGGCCCCATGCAACCGCCGACGATCCAGCCCTGTACCGGACCAAGGACGAGGAGTCGGCGTGGCGTGCGCTTGACCCCGTCGATCGGATGCGGTCGTTCATCACCGCACAGGGGTGGTGGACGCAGGAGGAGGAAACGGCACTGCACGAGACCGCGACGGCGGAGTTCCAAGCGGCTCTTGATGAGGTCACGGCGATCGAGGCGCCTCCACGATCATCGATTGTGCTCAACACCTTTGCGAAGGTGCCCGCCACGATGGTTGAGCAGCTGAACCGACTCGAACGCAATGCGGGGGAACGCGAAACCGAGTTTCCTCCATCAGAGCAGTGGCGTGTCGGTGTTGATGATCTGCCGAGCGGAACCAGCTCGGAGATGATGATGGCCGACGCCATCCACGCAGCGTTGCATCAGGAGATGGAGCTGGACCCCACCACGATCCTGCTCGGTGAGGACGTTGGGGTCGCCGGTGGTGTCTTCCGCATCTCCGAGGGTCTGCTTGATCGGTTCGGTGAGGAGCGGGTCATTGACACGCCCCTCAACGAGTCGGGGATCATCGGTGCCGCCATCGGGATGGCGATCGCAGGAGCGCGGCCGATTGTTGAGATCCAGTTCGAAGGGTTCTCGTACCCAGCGTTCGATCAGATCGCGAGCCACCTTGGTCGTGTCCGTTTCCGACTCCAGGGCCACGCGCATCTCCCCATGGTGATCCGCATGCCGAGCGGCGCGGGGATCCATGCGCCAGAACATCACTGCGACTCCCCGGAGGCGTTGTTCGCCCACCTCCCGGGTGTGGTTGTGGTGGTGCCGTCCTCACCGGCGGACGCAAAAGGGTTGTTGGCGGCCGCCATCCGCTCACCTGATCCGGTCATCTTCCTCGAACCCAAGGTGTTGTACCGCCAGGGGCGGGAACCGGTCCCGAGTGAGCCGTACGAGCCCCCCATCGGCAGAGCCCGAACCCGTCGGCCCGGTACCGACATCACGCTCGTGACGTACGGGGCCATGACGCAGGTGTCGCTCAAGGCTGCCGAGGCGGTGGCTGATGACATCGATGTGGAAGTCATCGACCTACGAACGGTTTACCCATGGGATGTCGAAACCGTTTCCGCATCTGTGCGCACAACCGGGAGGCTCCTCTTCGTCCAGGAACCCCAGCGGACGGGTGGCGTCGGGGCTGAGGTCGTGGCAGAGATCGCCGAACGCAACGGGTACGACCTTGTTGTGCCGCCACGCCGGCTCACCGGGACCGACGCCCCCTGGCCCCAGTCCGCCATCGAGAGCCTCGCCCTTCTGAACCCGGAGATGGTTGCTGCAGAACTCCGCTCCATGCTCCGTTGAGTGACCGAGCGGTCAGAGGTTATCGGCCTCTGGCGTCCCCCTACGAGAACGGATCACGCCGTTGCACGTCGGGGAGGTTTCTGGAAATGCTCTCGAACCGGATGACGGATCGCCGTGGGGTCTCCCCACGACGTTCCTCCGCTTCCTGAAGAAGCCTGCGCAGACGCGTCACCTGGTTCGTCAACCGTGCGTTCTCGGTCTCGAGGGCGAGAATTCGTTTGATCCCCTCAAGGTTCACCCCAGCGTTCGACAGCTCCTGGATGAGGAGGAGCCGTTTGACATCGGCGTCGCTGTAGCGACGGGTGCCCCCCGGTGTCCGGAACGGCTCCACAAGGCCTTTCTGTTCATAGCCACGGAGCGTTTGTGGGTGCATGCCGACGATCTCGGCAGCAACGGAGATGATGTAGACGGCTTCGGTACGGTCAGTCATGCTGTGACCCCCAGTCTTGCACGTGGATTCCACCCCGACTGAGCATTCTGGAGCGTTGCAAGTGCCTCGCGTTCGTCAGCTCCCGGGTTGGGGTTGACGGCGATCACCAGCGTCACCAGAAGGTCGCCGGTCCCCGCGGGTGTCTCGATCCCTTTCTTTGAGAGTTTCATGGTGGTGCCGGTCTTCGTTCCTGCCGGCACCCTGATCTTGGTTGATCCCTCAAGGGTCGGTACCGAGATGGTTGCACCGAGGGTTGCCTCCGGGTAGGAGATCGGTACCTCGATCGCGAGATTCCGCTTCCCTCTCCGCTCAAATATCGGGTGTGACCCGACCCCGATCTCGACATAGAGATCTCCGGGTGGTCCCCCGTTGACACCGGGTCCCCCTTTGCCGGCAACCCGTACCTTGGTCCCCGATGCGATGCCTTTCGGGATCTTGACCTTGACGTTGCGACCGTTCACGCTGAGTTCACGGGTTGCCCCCTGGAGCGCTTCGTGGAACGAGAGATGGATCGACCCGGCGGCATCGGCCCCTTTGCGGGGTTGGCGGCGGCCTCCGGAGAAGAGGTCCTGAAAACCACCGAACAGGTCCTGGGCGCCACCGGCACCACCGAAGAGATCCTCCACCCTGACATGCTGCTGGGCGCCACCGGGATCACCAACGAAGTACCCCATCTCGCGTGCATGGTCGTACTCCTTGCGGGTTTCCTCATCCCCAATCGTGTCGTACGCCTCGTTGATCTCCTTGAACCGCTCCTCAGCGGCGGCGTCGCCGGGGTTGTTGTCGGGATGCGACGAGCGCGCCAAGGACCGGAACGCCTTCTTGATCTCCTTCTGGGAGGCGTCCTTGGCCACCCCGAGGGTGGCGTAGTAATCCTTCTCGAGCCATTCCTTACGCATGTCCCACGATCACGAGCGTCGGGCGGATCACCCTTCCCCGCATCACGTACCCCTTTCTGAGTTCCTGTTCAACGATTTGGTCTCCCTCCCCAGGGTTCACCGACACGGCCTCATGGACAGCGGGATCGAACGGTTCACCGACCGCGTCGATCGTTGCAAACCCGTCCCGTGCAAGGATGTCGAGGAGGAGGCTCTGGGTACCCCGCATGCCTTCGAGCATCCGGGCTTCCGCCTCGGTGGTCGCTTCAAGCAGCAAGGCGGCGTCGAGCGAGTCGAGCACCGGGAGCAACGACTCGATGACCCGTTGGCTTGCCCGTTGAATGTTCTCGACCTGGTCGCGCTCGGTCCGTTTCCGGTGGTTGTCGAACTCGGCGGCGATCCGTTGAAGGTTGGCGAGCAACTCACCCGACTCATCACGGGCGTCGGCGAGCTCCTTCAGGAGGACGAGCTGTGCCTGTTCGGCATCGTCGGGAAGGGACAAGCCGAGCGATTCTGCGGTCGGCCCGGTTGAGGACTCCTCGACCTCAACCGGACCTTCCGTTGTCTCCATGTGGGGTTCTGGGGCCCCTTCATTGGTTGTGTGTTGATCAGTCATGGTGTGACCCCATCGTTCGGCCGCCGATGCGGACCGTTGATGGCAGAGGCCTAGGCCTCATCATCCTCCACAACCTCAGCCTCGACCACGTCGTCGTTCTCCGACGTCGTGCCCGCATCGGCTGTGGTTGCCTGTGCGCCAGCCTGTTCGGCTGCGTGGATCTTCTCACTGATCGTCTGGGCGGACTGGAGCAGCTCATTGGTTGCCGTCTTGAAGTTCTCCGTCGACGTGTTCGACTGATCCAGCAGTGCCTTGAGTTCGTCGAGCTTGGCCTGGATCGGCGCTTTCTCGGACTCCTCAAGCTTGTCCCCGTGTTCGGCAAGCTGTTTGCCAACGGAGTGCACCGCGTGATCCGCCGCGTTGCGTGCTTCAGCGGACTCCTTCCGCTCGGCGTCCTCAGCCGCATGCGCCTCGGCGTCCTTGACCATCCGCTCAATGTCGTCCTTGTCAAGCGCCGATCCGCCGGTGATGGTCACGTGCTGGCTGCGCCCGGTCCCGAGATCCTTCGCCGAAACCGAGACGATCCCGTTGGTGTCGATGTCAAACGTGACCTCGATCTGGGGGATTCCGCTCGGGGCCGGTGCGATCCCGTCGAGCTTGAACTGTCCCAGGCTGTTGTTGTCCTTGGCCATGGCACGTTCCCCCTGGACGACGTGAATCTCGACCTCGGGTTGGTTGTCTGCCGCCGTGGTGAAGATCTCTGAACGCTTCGTCGGAATCGTCGTGTTGCGCTCGATCATCTTGGTTGCAACGCCACCCTTTGTCTCGATGCCGAGGGTCAGGGGGGTCACATCAAGAAGGAGAATCCCAGAGACATCACCCGACAGGACACCTGCCTGGATGGCTGCGCCCAGGCCAACGACCTCGTCGGGGTTGACGGTCTTGTTCGGTTCCCTCCCCGCGAGCTCCTTGACGAGCTTCTGGACGGCGGGAATCCTCGTGGAGCCACCGACCAGGATCACATGGTCGATGTCCGACAAGGAGATGCCGGCATCCTTGATCGCACGCTCGAACGGCTCCCGGGTCCGCTGCACGAGGTCCTCGGTCATACGCTCGAACTCGGCGCGGCTCAACGACTTGAGGAGATGGATCGGGCCTTCGGCGGTGGCGGTGATGAACGGGAGGTTGATCTCGGTCTCCTGGACCGAGGAGAGTTCAATCTTCGCCTTCTCTGCCGCTTCCTTGAGCCTGGTCATCGCCATGGCGTCCTTCGAGAGGTCGACGCCGTGCTCCTTCTTGAACCCATCGACCAGCCACTCGATGACGATCTCATCCCAGTCGTCCCCACCGAGCTTGGTGTCACCGGCGGTGGACTTCACCTCAAAGACGCCCTCACCGATCTCAAGGACCGAGACGTCAAACGTGCCACCCCCGAGGTCGTAGACGAGGATCTGTTCATCCGCATCGGTCTTGTCGAGTCCGTACGCAAGGGACGCCGCGGTCGGCTCGTTGACGATCCGTTCGACCTCAAGACCGGCGATCTGGCCCGCCTCCTTGGTCGCCTGGCGTTGGGCATCCCCGAAGTACGCCGGAACCGTGATGACGGCCTTCGTGATCGGCTCCCCGAGGTACGCCTCAGCATCCGTCTTCAGCTTCTGGATGATGCGTGCAGAGATCTCCTGCGCGGTGTAGTTCTTGCCATCGATCTCGATGGTCCAGTCGGTCCCCATGTGTCGCTTCACCGAACGGACCGTGCGGCCAGGGTTCGTGATTGCCTGCCGCTTGGCCTGGTCGCCGACGAGCACCTCACCGTTCTTGGCAAACGCCACCACCGACGGCGTCGTGCGGTGACCCTCAGCGTTGGCGATGACCTGCGGCTCGCCGCCCTCAAGCACGGCGATGACCGAGTTTGTTGTTCCGAGGTCGATACCGACGGCTCGTCCCATGTGTTGTCTCCTTGTGTATCAGGGGAGTGCTCCCCAAAGTTCTAAGCCTATACAAGGAGTATAACTTGAGTGAGGTTGTATCAATTCCCGGTAGATTAGGGGATGAAACGACAAACACCGGTGGGGGTACCACCGGTGCCCTTGTCGCTCCGCCCGCGTCGGCTGATCAGTTGATCAGCCGGGCGAACGTGATGCGCTCCTTGATGCCGCTGGCACGCCGCTCGCGCAGCAGTGCCGGGGGTTCCTCAGGGTCGGGCGCAAATACTGGATTGAGCGTTGCTGACTCGGGTTCGACGGTTCCGTTGAGGGGGAGAACGGGGGCAGGCTCCTCCCGTGAGATGTCCCTGGCCGCCAACGCCACGAGATCGATGACCTCGGCGCCTGACGTGGTCGTTCTCGCCAACTCGGCGGCGGAGGTCCGCAGGTTCGCCACGGCCACCCGGAGATCATCAACCTGTTGCAGGAGGCGTTCGCTCTCGTGTTCGGCGTGCTCGATGATCGCCGCTGCCTGTATCTCGGCGTCTGCCAGGCGGGTCCGTGCAGCCCGCTCGGACTCCTTGGTCTGCCACTCCGCGTTCATCATCGCATCCTGCAGGATCCCTGCAGCGGTGCGTTCGGTCTCCTCCGCACGCACCATCGCGTCCTCGATGATGGCGGCTGCAGATGCCGCAGCCGCACCCTCACGGTCGGCGATCCTGAGTTCCGAGGCCATCACGGCGGCGTCAGCTTCGTGAAACGCCTCGGTGAGGATGGCGTCCCGTCGTGCTGAGATCTCAGCTCCGAGTGATGACGCCAGGGTGACCACCTCGTCGGCTTCGGCGTGTGCCCTGGCCGTGATGAGCCCGGCATCGGTATGGGCGTCGGTGAGGATCTGGTCCTTGGTTGCTTCGACCGCAGCGAGCGTGCGTGAGATCGCCCACGCAGAGACGTGGGAGTCGTCGAGTTTCTGCTCAAGATCCTTGACCCGATCGTGATGCTCCTCGAGCTTTTCGACCAGGCGACCGACGACGGCATCGACCTCGGCTGGATCGTAACCGTTGGTCCTGACCCGACCGAAACGGTGGGCCTCAACGGCTGATGAAATGATCATTCTGTGTCACCTTCCCGGATCGACGCCCACAATGGCCCCTTCGACCCTCGCGTTGTCACCGGGTGGTTCTGACGGCAAGGATAAGGAAGTTACGGTGAGTTTTCGCGTTTGGCAAGAGATTTCTTCGAAGGGCTGGAAGCAAATAGAAGTCTCGCCTACTCTGAACCCGTGGAGCGCATCACCGTCAACATCAACAAACCCTGGCTCACCGTGGCCGATATCTGTGAGTACATGGACGTTTCGACGTTCGTGGTGACCTCGATGCTGCGGTCGGGGGAACTGCCTGCCGTGAAGTTCGGGAGAGAGTGGCGCGTCGCCAAAGAGGACTTTGAACAGTGGATTCACGCACAGCGTGTGGCGGGTAGCGTGGCCGAGACAGCGGAGCGCACCCAGGTCCAGCCATGACCGCACCAGCCCACAGTCCGGATGTCACGGAGAAAGGGGTCCCCGACTCCCCATGGATCGTCATTGTGTGGGACGACCCCGTCAACCTCATGGACTTCGTCGTGTACGTGTTTCAGGACGTGTTCGGGTTTGGGGTGGAGGAGGCGACGAGACTCATGCTCGCCGTCCACAACGAAGGCAGAGCCGTCGTGTTCTCGGGGATGCGTGAGCCCGCCGAGCTCGCCGTCTACCGGCTCCACCGTTACGGGTTGTGGGCAACCATGGAACAATCGTGAGATCGGTGTTCCGTCGCAGGGGCGGTGACGTGGTGGCCAGCCTCAGCGTCGAGGAGAAAGCACTGCTGGTGCAGATCCCGTTGCTCCTCGAACATGTCGGACGTGTGGATGGTGACGCCGCGGTTGCGGTGCTGAACCGTGATGCGTACCGGGACGATCCCGAGGCGTCTGGTGAGTTCCGGGAGTTGGTCGGCTCGCAGCTTGACGAGGACAGGGCCGCCGATCTTGCGGTCCTCATGGAACTCACGGACTCGGCTTCCTCCCTCACCGTCGAGGACGCAAAGGCGGTTCTCCGAGCGATCAATGCGGCCCGCTTGGTCCTCGCGGCAAGGTCCGGAGTCTTTGAGGAGGGTCCTGGATGGGAGTCGAGGATCTCGCAGGATTCTGCGCTCGCGGCGGTTGCGTGGCTCGGGAATCTCCAGGCGGACCTCATCAGCGCCCTGGCGAGCAGGTGAGCCCGCGCCCGACCCGTTAGCTGGATCGAGCGCGGTACCGTTGCCATCCCACGATCCGTATGAAAGAGCACCTGTGTCGATCGTCGCCGTCATCCTTGCAGCCGACTCCGGCGAAGACTTCCCCTCGCCGAAGTACCTCACCCCGATCGATGGCGTCCCGATGATCCGACACGCCGTCCTGGACTCCCTCGACTGGAACGTGGACGGTCGGGTCGTGGTCGTCGGCCCTGATGATGAACCGGTGGCCGACGCCATCTCGGACCTTGCGGTCACCGTGATCATCGACCCCGAGTGGGAGGAGGGGGCGTCCTCCCCCCTGCGTGCGGCGCTCGATCACATCATGAAGGACCGACAGGTCACCAACTGTGTCATTGCGCGGGCGGATCAACCAGGTGTGCCGGCGAGTGTGGTTGACGCCCTCGTTGCACGGGCAGAGAGCAGCGCTGCCGAGGCGGTCGTTCCGAAGTATCGGTACGCAAGGGGCTGGCCGGTCGTCATCGGGCACGAACTGCTCGAGCGACTCCTTGGCCTTGAGGGCGACTACCAGCTTCACGACGTCATCGCCATGCATGCGGCGAACGTTGAGGAATGCCACTTCGACGACCTCGGGAAACAGATCCTGAACTCCCCCGATCAGGTGACGCAGCGGCGGCGGTAGTCACCACACAGCCGACCATCAGCTTTCATGGGCGGCGTTCCCCGTGTCAATCGGAGGGACGTGTCGTTCGGCGCCAATGGGCCAGCCATCCGACGAGTGAGACAAGGTTTTCTCCCGGATCGCTGGGAACTCAGGATGACCCGTCTCGGGATGCGAGATCCTCCAAGAGCGTGACGAGATCTTGTGGACACACCGCTTCGGCTTCGGCAAACTGGCTGGTCTCAAGCAACTCGTACGGATGCCATGATCCGCCAGTGCTCACGTAGCTGGTTTCCGATGGCGGTTCCGTCACTGGAAACCCGTGCTCCATCAAGCACTCATTGAGGGCGCGATATGCCTGGTACCAGACCGAGAGGGTTGCTTCGTCGGGTGGTTTGGGTGCTCCCACGAGACCCGATGAGATGGCGGACCGCTCGCAGTCTGATTGGACCTCCTTGTAGCGATCCATTTGGTCAACACCGGGATTGGCCATGATGGCGCCCTCTTCTTCGTCAAGGGTCACCGGAAAACCTTCAGATTCGATGCACGTCACCAAGTATCGGAGGTGCTCCGATGATCCGTACGGCACACGACCGGTGCCAAGCACCATATCGGCGTAGGGTCCGAGACGTTCGCGATAATCAGCTACGGTCCGAATCGTTTCGACTGGGGATGTGGAATCTGTGCTGCGGACGATGTTGTTCGGTGCACTACACGAGGCAACAAACAACAAGACACCTGCAACAACACCGAGTCGACACGGGTTCATACCTGCTGGATGGCACTAGAACGGATAGCACGCTGCCTGCGGCCCAGAGAGGCTTGGTCCCTCAATGGTCGCGAACTGCCATCCGTACTCGGGTCCCCAGTGCGTGGATTTGAGCGCTTTCCCGTAATACCAGTAATGCACCATAACTCCGTCGTGGGTGTGATCCTGCCAGTCGGTTGCCGTTGCCTTCGTGAAGAATTCGCCCCCGTATGATCCACAATTGCTTGAGACGCCGACTGCCAGTGCGGGGGCGACAGACAAGACCAAGGTCATAACTGCAACGATGAACACGGTTGTGATGCTGCGCATTTCTTCCTCCTTTTTGCTACGTTCACCTAGACTCAGCCTAGAGGCATATTTCTCGATTGCAAGAGCCGGAGGTTCCGGAATTGGGGACTGCCGATCCCTCAAAGAATCGCAAGGAGTATGACGGGGTTGGTAGTCGTGCCCACCGCGCCGTTGTGGGCGTCGCCGTGATTACGAGTGTGGTGGTGGCTGCCTTGATTGGATGGTGGGCTGGGCATACCGCGTTGGATTCACCCGATGACCCTCTCGGTGCCCCAGAACCGACCCTCTATGAGGTTGCAATGGGCACCGTGGGACGGTTCCTTGAGTTCTCGTCGGTGGCTGAGTGGGATCTCGTACCCGTGGGTTCGAACAACGCATCTGGAGTGGTGACCTCAACCGAACTCAATGGGAGCGATGAGGTTCACCCCGGACAGATCATCTACCACGTCAACTTGCGTCCGGTCGTTGTCTTACAAGGTGAAATACCAGCATTCCGGGATCTTGGAGTGGGATCCGAGGGCGTTGACGTTGTCCAGTTGCAGGCGTTCCTCTCCTCTGCTGGCTTTTTCGAACACGAGATCGATGGAAAGTACGGGCAAGCGACGCGGCAAGCCGTGATTGACTGGCGCAAGAGCTTTGGCGGCCCGGATGACGGCGTCATTCGGTTTGGCGATGTGATCTTTGTCCCCGATCTTCCGGGACACTTCACCCTCGCTGACGGGATTCATGTCCGTACGATCCTCCATGGTGGTGAAGATCTGCTGCTGGCTGTCCCGGCTTCTCCTGAGTTCAGGATTCCTCTGGCTGTCGAGCAGCGAGATCTGGTGCCCTTGACCGCTGCCGTGACCGTCGAGTACCCCCATGGCGTCTGGAATGCCAGCATTGCGAAAGTAGTCGAAGATCCGACCAGCAGTGCGCTCACGCTTGTACTCCAAGGATCAGATGGCGGTCCTGTGTGCGGCGACGCGTGCGCGCAATGGGTAGACATCGGGTTTGCCACCACGTTTCGGGTACGGCTTGAGGTGGTTCCGGAAGTGACCGGACCGGTCGTTCCGATTGGTGCATTGCGAGGCGACCCAGCAAATGAGCAATCGGTCCTTTCTGCCGACGGGGAGAATCTTCCCGTTTCCATTGTCGCAAGCGCCCACGGGCTCGCTGTTGTCGAGGGGCTTGAGCCGGGAGAACTCATCGTCCTGCTCGACACGTCACAGCAATTTCCATGATGATGATCGCCGACGGGCTTGGCTTTGAATACCGAAAGAACGAACCGATCATCTCGAACCTGAGCCGAGAGTTTTCGATGGGAACCATGACCGGGGTGTCAGGTCGGTCAGGGAGCGGCAAGTCGACCCTCTTGTATCTGCTCGGTCTCCTGCTCAAACCAACGGCTGGGCGCATCCTGATTGATGGTCGCGATCCGATCCGTCATTCAGACTGGTGGCGCTCCCAGCTTCGCGCCCGCCGTATCGGATTCGTGTTTCAGGATGCCGTTCTCGATCCCACGAGGACCGTTCTCGACAACATCATCGAGGTCGCGGTGTACTCCGGACTCGCCAGAGGGTCGGCGATCAGCCGAGCCTTGGATCTCATGGAGAGGTTCCAAGTTGACCTCCGTCCCGAGCAGAAGCCAAGTGAAATTTCAGGCGGGCAGGCTCAACGAGTGGCGCTTTGCCGTGCCCTGCTCAATCGCCCAGACATCATCTTGGCCGATGAACCCACCGGCAACCTGGATGGTGAGACAGCTTCGATCGTGATCGACTCCCTCCGCACCCTTGCATGGAGCGATGGTGCCACCGTGGTTGTTGCATCGCATGATGAAGCGGTTCTGACCGGGATGAACACGGTGCTGGAACTCTGATGCCCGCCCTTGCCATTCCTTTCGAATCGTTTCGCATGGCGCGAAGCAGACTCGTTTCCTCTGTTGTGACAGGGCTCATCGTTGCAGGCGTATGCGGGACCATCATTGCCACAACCGGTCAGACGGTCCAGGCGGAACGTGCCGTACTGAACCAGTTGGATGAGGCATCGACGCGCGTGGTACGAATCTTGGATACCGATGGGACGGCTGGCATGACCGGCGATGGCGTTGGTCGTGTGGCGGCTGTATCCGGGATTGAATGGGCCTTTGGGCTCGGGCCAGCAACAGACGTTCGTCCGGTCGCTGTCCCCAATGGTGCTGCCGTGGCTGTCCAATCGATCCATGGAGACCTCCCTTTGCTGGTACGTGGTCCTGAACTTCCCTTGGCGCCCGGGACCGCCATCGTGGGTTCGTCGGCCCAAGAGGTCTTGGGGTTCCAACTCCCGTTTGGGGGAGTGATGGACAAATTTGGAAGGGAACTCGCTGTTGTCGGGACTTTTGAAACCGACACGCCGCTTCGATTCCTCCAACAACGGATGTTGAGGAGTCCCGGTCCATCGCCAAGCACAGAGGAAGTCCAAGCGGTCTACTTTGGTGTTGAGGATGCCAGCAACATCCCTTCGGTCGTTGCGGGTGCGTTGATGGCCCTCGCTCCGGATCGGTCCACATCGATCACGGTTGAAACGGCGGAGGCTCTTGTTGCGGTTCGTGCTGCTGTGCGGGGGGAGCTTGAGGTCTTCAGTCGTCAACTGGTGACGCTGGTTCTGGGGATTGGTCTCGTGCTCGTGGCACTCAACCTCTATGGCACGGTGACGAGCCATCGGAGAGACTTTGGCCGTCGCCGTGCACTCGGCGCGAGCCGATCTCTGGTTGTGGGATTGGTTGTGTTTCAGACAGTCCTGGTGGCAACCATTGGGGTCTTCGTTGGAATGGCGGTCGGAGCGGGACTCATCTGGCGGTGGACAGGCAGCGTCATGAGTCTGGATTTTGCACTTGCCATTGGTGCCCTTGCCATCTTGACAGCCGTCCTGGGTACGATCCCACCCGCACTGATGGCGGCGTTCCGTGATCCAGTCCGCATTCTTCGTGTGGCGTAGGGGCATGGTGTTATTGCCACAACCTTCGCCGCGGAAAGGGAACCTGGGAACAGCATACGGATGGAAGCTTGTGCAGGCCTGGATGTCGCTGGCAGAGGAATGTCACTTCGACGACCTCGGGAAACAGATCCTGAACTCCCCCGATCAGGTGACGCAGCGGCGGCGGTAGTCACCACGCGCAAGGCACGGTGAGATGAGTAGTCTCGATCAAAGCTGGCGAGTTGAGATGGAGGAGCGCGGTGGCATCGATATCTGCGATACGGGCGATCGGCCAACGGGACGCAACCAAGTTGCGCAAAGGGAGGATCAGGACGACGGAGTCCCTCCTCGAACAGGCATCGTCGAGGCGGGGTCGTGCCGACGTTGCGGCCCGGACCGGTATTGCAACCACGGATCTGCTCAAGTGGGCCCACCAGGCTGATCTGATGAGAGTCAAGGGGATCGGCGCGGAGTACGCGGACCTGCTCACCGCCACCGGCGTCGACACCATCAAGGCCCTCCGCCGCCGGAACGCCCAGAACCTGATGGCGTCCCTCACCCAGGTCAACGGAAGGCGCAGACGTGTCCAACGCCTCCCAACGGTCGACATGATCCAGGACTGGATCGACGCAGCAAACGAGTTGGAGCCCAGCGTCACCTCGTGACGCTGGGCTCCAACTCACTGCTGAGTGCTGATTGCGCTCAGTTCTTGTCGGGGGCTGACGCCTTGGTGGTCGACTTCGTGGCCGACGTGCTCTTGGCAGTGGTCTTTGCCGCAGGCTTTGCGGCTGTGGCCTTCGCTGCCGGTTTCTTGGCTGCGGTCGTTGCAGCCGGCTTCTTCGCCGCTGG
>CAZULI010000017.1:0-14325 GCA_964621095.1 uncultured Acidimicrobiaceae bacterium
GGAGGCGTCTCTCGCCATCCGGGCTGGGGAGAACGACGTTGTCGTCGCCATCGGGGCCGAGCACCTCACCTCCCGTTTCGCCGGGGCGCTCACTCCGGATCCCTCCGACCCCGAGGCCGCCGTTGGCGCCACCATGCCGGGGGTCTATGCGATGCGGGCGACCCGGTACATGGCGGATCACGGCATGACCCGTGAACAGCTCGCCCTGATCCCGGTCAAGAACAAGGCGAACGCCGCCAGGAACCCCCTTGCCCACTTCCGCAAGGCGATCACGGTGGAGGAGGTCCTTGAGTCCCGAGCGGTTGCTGACCCGCTTCGGCTCCACGACTGTTCCCCGGTTACGGACGGTGCCGCCGCGGTGGTCATGATGAGTGACAAGGCGGCAGCCAAGTACGCAAACGGTCGGGGCGTCAAGCTCGCTGCGTCGTCCCTGCGCACGGGGTCCGTCGATGTGGAACCCACGTCGATGACGTATGAACCCCTGACATGGGCAACGGCGCTTGATGCGTACGAGAAGGCGGGGATCGGTCCCGAGGACGTCGATTTCGCCGAGGTCCATGACTGTTTCTCCATTGCTGAGGTGCTCCGGGTCGAGGGACTTGGCCTCTTCGAGCAGGGGAGTTATCCGTGGGCTGTCGAGCGGGGAGAGGCCAACATCGATGGGCGACTCCCCGTGAACCCGAGCGGCGGTCTCATCGGGAAGGGGCACCCACTCGGAGGCACCGGGGTTGCCCAGGTGGTCGAGATCGTCAGGCAGCTGCGCGGCGAGGTGGGTGACCGCCAGATCCAGAACGCCAAGGTCGGGCTTGCCCACTGCCGGGGAGGGAAGGCAGTTGGGATCGAAGGGGCCGCGTGCACCGTCCAGATCCTGACGCTATGAGATCCACGGTCGACGAACAGGTATCGATCCCGTTCGTACTGATGCGTGGCGGAACCAGCAAGGCAGTGTTCCTGCGGTCCGAGGATGTTCCGGCCCAGGCATCGGCACGGGACGCCCTGATCCTCTCCCTGTTCGGGAGCCCCGACCCACGCCAGATCGACGGGCTTGGTGGCGCCGACCTGCTCACGTCCAAGTTGGCGATCATCGGGCCCCCAACGAGGCCTGATGCCGACCTTGACTACACCTTCGCCCAGGTCTCGATCACCGAACCCGTCGTTGATTTCGACATCAACTGTGGCAACATCTCGGCGGCGGTGGGTGCGTACGCCGTTGACGAGTATCTGGTTCCGGTCACCGAACCGGTGACCACGGTGAGGATCCACAACACCAATACCGGTCGCATCCTGCTCGCCCACGTCCCGATCGTCGGGGGCAGGGCGGGGGTTGAGGGTGACCACATGGTTCACGGGGTGCCCGGAACCGGTGCCAGCATCGCACTGGATTTTGCACAGACCGCAGGGGGGATCACGGGGTCCCTCCTCCCCACCGGAAACCCCGTGGATACGGTGGAGACACCGTTCGGACCTGTTGACATCACGATTGTTGACCTGGCAAACCTCACCGTCTTCTTCGGTGCCGGGGCCATCGGGATGGCCGGGACGGAGGGGCCGGCGGAGTTCACCGAGGGGAATCTCCGCGCCGTCTCCGAGGTCAAGGCAGCAGCAGCCCGTTTGCTCGGCATCCCGGACGACGGGTTGACCCCGGTTCCCGCGTTGGTGGCTGCACCCGCGTCCTACACGAGTTACGCCAGTGGGGAGAGGATCGACGCCTCCCAGGTCGATCTCGTTGCACGGGTGGTCGGGGGGAGGCCACCGGTCCTGCACAAGGCGTACCCAGGGACGCTTGCTGCCTGCACCGGTGTTGCCGCATGCATCGAAGGGACGACGGTCAACACCGTCACGCGTCCTGATCGGAGGGAACCGAACGAGGTGGTCATCGGACACACCTCGGGTGTCATGCCCATCCGGGCAAGGGTCACCAGAGCGGATCAGGATGCCACCGGTGGGTGGGATGTCATGGAGGCGACGTATCACCGCACCGCCCGCAGACTCGCCGAGGGGAGCGCATTCCTCAGGACCTCGACCCTCAACGAGGGCTCGACCACATGAATGAGACCGTGCTCAGCCTGACCGTCAATGGCGAGCACAAAGCCGTGGTGACCACGCCGTACCGAACCCTCCTTGAGCTGCTGCGCCAGGATCTGAACATGACCGGCACCAAACACGGCTGTGACTTGGGCGAGTGTGGCGCATGCACCGTGCTCGTCGACACCAAGCCGGTGCTGTCGTGCATCACCCTGGCAAGCCAGGTCGCTGGGCGCGAGATCACCACCATTGAGGGTCTCGCCGATGGTCGGTTCCCCGATGAGCTCCAAACGGCGTTTGCTGAACTCGGGGCAGCACAGTGCGGGTACTGCACGCCGGGGATGATCCTGTCGGCCCGGTCGTTGCTTGACAGCAACCCGGACCCCACGACCGACGAGATCAACGACGCCCTGGCGGGGAATCTCTGCCGGTGCACGGGGTATGTCAAGATCATCAGCGCGGTGCACCTTGCAGCGACCCGCACCGCGAGGAGCGCTGGTTGAATGCACGCTGTCGGTACCCCGGGCCCCCGCATCGATGCCATGGAGCAGACCTCCGGGCGCACCAAGTACGCCGACGACATGACCCTCCCCGGGATGCTCATCGGGCGTCTCGTCCGAAGTACCGAGGCCCATGCACGGATCGTTTCGATTGACACGTCTGCAGCCGAAGCCCTTGACGGGGTGAAGGGGGTCCTCGTCGGGACCGACCTGCCAATCACGTACGGGATCCTCCCCGTCAGCCAGGACGAGACCGCCCTTGCGGTGGGCAAGGTCAGACATGTGGGGGAGGCGGTGGCGGCCGTTGCGGCCGTGGATGCCGAGACTGCTCAACGTGCCGTCGACCTCATCAAGGTCACGTATGAACCCCTTGACGTCATCACTTCGATCGAGGAGGCGCTGGAGGGGGACCACGACCTCATCCATGGTGACGGCAAGGGCCAGAACGTCCACCGGAAAGCAGCGCTCGAGTTCGGGGATGTCGAGGAGGGGATGGCCGCGGCGGATCACATCCGGGAGGACGTCTTCTACTTCGCGGGCAACACCCATGCGGCGCTCGAACTCCACTCGGCGATGGCCACGGCGGAACCGGGGGGAAGGGTCACGTTGTGGTCATCGACCCAGGTGCCGCACTATGTGCACCGGACCCTTGCCAAGGTGCTCGAACTCCCGCCCGGCCAGATCAGGGTCATCGCCGCCCCAGTCGGGGGTGGGTTCGGCGGCAAGACCGACCCGTTCGGTCACGAGATCGTCGCCGCAAAGCTCGCCATGGTGACGGGACGACCCGTCAAGTTCACCCTGACGCGTGAGGAGGTCTTCTACGCACACCGGGGTCGTCATCCCGTGCTCATGTGGGTCAGGACGGGGTTTGACACTGAGGGCCGTATCACGGCATGCCACTTCAAGACGTTCCTTGAAGGGGGAGCGTTCGGGAGCTACGGCACGGCGTCCCTGTACTACACAGGGGCTCTCCAGACAACGACGTACCGCATCCCCAACTACCGCTTCGAGGGGGTGCGGGTCTTCACGAACAAGCCTCCCTGTGGGCCAAAGCGCGGTCACGGAACCCCTCAGCCAAGGTTTGCCCTCGAGTGTCAGCTTGATGAAGCAGCAGAGGATCTCGGCATTGACCCCGTGACCATCCGGCTCATCAACGCCATCGAACCGCACTCGATGACCGTGAACCATCTCAGGATCACGAGCAGCGCTCTCACCGAGTGCATCGAACGGGTCGTTGAGGCTTCTGACTTCAAGAACAAGTTTGCGACCCTCCCTCCCGGCAAGGGGATCGGGATCGCCGTGGGTGCGTACATGTCTGGGGCGGGTCTCCCCATCAACTTCAACGACATGCCCCAGTCCGAGGTCCAGATCAAGGTTGACCGCGGTGGTGGGGTCACGGTGTTCTCGATGGCCACCGACATCGGGCAGGGGTCGACGACCATGCTGGCAACGGTGGTGGCGGAGGTCCTCGGGCTCGAGCCGTCGGAGATGGCGATGGTCACGGCCGACACCGACCTCACCCCCGTGGATCTGGGGAGTTACTCCTCCCGGGTCACGTTCATGGCGGGAAACGCCGCCCTTGAAGCGGCGAACGTGGTCAGGGATCGGGTTGTTGGTGCGGTTGCCGACAAGCTCGGGGTTCCGACCGAGAGTCTCGTGGCCCGCAACGGGCGCATTGAGGACGCCGAGGATCCTGAGATCGGTGTGGACTGGCAGGAGGCGGTGGGCCTCGCCATTGTCAGTGGAGGGCCGCTGATCGAGTCGGGGAGTTACACGGCGCCAAAGCTCGCCGGTCCGTACAAGGGAGCAGGGGTCGGGATCTCGCCTGCGTACAGCTACTCGGCAGCCGTCGTGCAGGTCGACGCTGACCGGGACACCGGCATCGTCACCGTCGACAAGGTCTGGCTCGCCCATGACATCGGCCAATCCATCAACCCGCTCCTTGTCGAGGGCCAGATCGAAGGCGGGGTGTACATGGGGCTGGGGGAGGCACTCTTTGAAGCAGACGAGTTCCGTGGGGCCCTCCACCGGGGGCCGTCGCTGCTTGATTACAAGATGCCGACCGCTCATGACATGCCACCCGTCGAGTCGATCATCGTGCACTCGGACGATCCCGAGGGACCGTTCGGTGCCAAAGAGGTCGGACAGGGTCCGCTCCTGCCGGTGATCCCTGCGGTGGCGAACGCGATCTGGAACGCGTTGGGGGTCCGCATGCATCAGACCCCCTTCACCCCCGACAAGATCGTCTCAGCCTTGCGGGACGTGGCGAGAGGCAAGCCAGGAAGGTACGGGCCAACAGAGGTACCTGCCTATGAGTTCCCACCCGTGTCCATGGTTGAGCCACCCGACGGGTTCCCGGAGGGCCGGGCCCACTCCCAAGCAGGTGTCTCATGACGATCCAGGTACCACCCGTCGGGTTCGTGGCTGCCGAGACGTTGGAACAGGCGGCTCAGCTCGTCGCCAACCCCGAGAACCGTGCGGTCCTCATCGCCGGTGGTACGGACCTCGTCCCCAAACTCAAGCGACACCAGGCGTCCCCTGTCACGTTGGTTTCTCTCGCCCATATCGAAGCCATGCACGGGATCTCGGTCACCTCAGACGGAACGTGCGTGATCGGTGCCCTTACGACGCTGACCGAGATCGCCCAGTCCCCCGATGTGCCGCCCCTGGTGGCTGCTGCTGCGGGGACGGTGGCGTCACCCCAGATCAGGAACTCGGGAACGATCGGCGGCAACCTGTGCGTCGACACTCGCTGCAACTACATCGACATGCCCGTGACCTGGCGCGATGCCAGAGGGCGTTGCCTCAAGGACGGAGGGGACACGTGCTGGGTTGCCCCCGCAGGCGGACGGTGTTGGGCGATCAGCTCCACGGATCTCGCCCCGGCGGTCATCGCTCTTGGCGCAACGGTGCGTCTCGTCAGTGCGCGCGGTGAGCGGATCATCGATGCCGAACAGCTCTATGGCACCGACGGCATCAACTACCTCACGAAGGCGCCCGATGAGATCCTCGTCGACGTCACCATTCCTGGCAGTACGGCACGAACGTCGTTCCAGAAGCTGCGGAGAAGAGGATCGATCGATTTCGCACTGCTCTCGGTTGCCTGCGCCGTCGCGTTCGACCCTGACGGGAGCTGCGCCTCGGCACGCATTGTTATGGGAGGCATCGCGTCCTCCCCGGTGAGCACCACCGACGCCGAGGCGTTCCTTGTCGGCAAGCACCTCACCTCCGAGATCATCGAGGAAGCATCCGAACTTGCGTCAAAGGCGGTCCGGGCACAGGACAACACCGACACGGGCCAGCGGTACCGAAAGTGGATGATTGCGGTCCATGTGGCCAAGGCGCTCACCGAAGCCTCCATCGCACCCGAGTGAAGGGACACAAGACCAGCAATGACCACCAACGGTAGATTCTCATGGTTGTTCACCGGCGTTGACGCACCCCTTGAGCGGGTCGAGGACGCCGCACGTCTGCCACAAGCTGGTGAGGTCGTGGTTGAGATCGCCGGATGTGGTGTGTGCCACACCGATCTCGGGTTTCTCGACGGGAGCGTTGCCACCAAGCAACCGCTCCCGATCGTCCTCGGGCATGAAATCAGTGGTCGTGTTGTCGAGGCCGGTGCTGGAGCAGAGCAGTGGCTCGGCAAGTCGGTGCTCGTGTCGGCGGTCATCCCGTGCGATGCCTGTGACCTGTGCAAAGCGGGCAAGGGGAACGCGTGTGTGAACCAGAAGATGCCAGGGAACGATCTTGACGGGGGGTGGGCAAGCCACATCACCGTTCCGGCGAACGGGTTGTCGGTGATCGAGAACCTCCCTGATCAGTACGAACTCGCTGATCTGTCGGTCATCGCTGATGCTGTGACGACGCCACTCCAAGCAGTTCGACGGGCAGGGGTGTCAGAAGGGGAGTTCGTCGTGGTCGTTGGTGTGGGTGGTGTCGGGTCCTACGCGGTCCAGATCGCTGCCGCATCAGGGGCAACGGTTGTGGCCGTCGACATCGACGACGACCGTCTTGAGCAGCTCAAGCAGTACGGAGCAGCAGCGACCGTGAACTCTCGTGGTCTGTCGCCCCGCGAGGTGCGCGACGCCGTGCGGGTCCATGCCAAGGCGTTCGGCCAGTCGTCCACGGGGTGGAAGATCTTTGAATGCTCCGGAACCGCTCCAGGTCAGGAGACCGCGTACGGGATGCTCGGTCCCCAGGCCACCCTCGTGGTTGTGGGGTTCACCATGGACAAGATCTCGATCAGGCTCTCGAATCTCATGGCGTTCGATGCGACCGCGTTCGGGACGTGGGGGTGTCCTCCCCAGCTCTACCCCGAGGCGATCGACCTCGTCACCTCCGGCAAGGTTGCCCTCGGACCGTTCATCCGCAAGGTCCCGATGGCAGACGTTGCCCAAGCGCTTGAGGACGCACACAACCGCGTCGACCCCAGGCGAACGATTCTGATCCCGTAACTGTCAACCCATGAAAGGTGGTACCCATGGAGTCCGTGGAGAGGTTTGAGTTCGTGAACCACGAGCTCGTCCCCGATGCGACGTTCAACGAGGTGCTCTACGAGGAGCGCCCCATCCACGATGCAGCGGGGGCGGCCGTTGACGGCCTCCACGCGGTGTGGATCACCCTCAACAACCCGGACCAACTCAACTCCTACACGACGGCGTCGGTGAAAGAGGTCATCCTGGCGTTTCGGCGTGCCTCCGTTGACCGGGCGGCCGTTGCCGTGGTCTTCACGGCGGTGGGGGACCGGGCGTTCTGTACCGGCGGCAACACCGAGGAGTACTCGGAGTACTACGCAGGTCGGCCCCTTGAGTACCGCCAGTACATGCGGCTGTTCAACGACATGGTCTCTGCGATCCTCATGTGCGACAAACCGGTGATCAACCGGGTCAACGGCATGCGGATCGGGGGCGGCCAGGAGATCGGGATGGCGTGCGACTTCACGCTCGCATCGGACATGGCTCGGTTCGGACAGGCCGGTCCGAAACACGGTTCGGCACCTGACGGTGGCTCGACCGACTTCCTCGATCTCTACGTGGGGTTCACCGACGCGATGGCGAGCTGTGTGTTGTGTGAACCTTGGAGTGCCCATGAGGCCCTCCGTCTGCGGTTGGTCAATGACATCTACCCGGTCCTCAAGATCGACGGCGAGTTCATCCCGAACCCTCTCGTGGTGACGGACCGGTACCTCGACGAGTGGGGCAGGATCATCCACGGCAAGTCGAAGGAGGGTACCGAGCTCGAAGCGGCCAAGGCGGTGCTCAAGTCGGCCACGGTTGACCTCTCCCTGCTTGACGCCGGTGTTGATGAGATGATCACCAAGCTCCTCCTCACGATGCCTGACTGCACGACCAAGACGGTCGAGTCGATCCGAAAGAAGAAGCTTGAGCACTGGGACAAGAACAAGGAGTCAAACCGTGCATGGCTCTCGCTCAACATGATGACCGAGGCAAGGGCAGGGTTCCAGGCGTTCCACCGTGGGGATCGTGAGGTTGGCCGGGAGGTTGACTTCATCGATCTGCGGCGAAGGATCGCCCAGGGGGAGACGTGGGGGGACGAGTTGCGAGAGACCGTCTCCCCCCAGTACAAGAGGGACGCATGACCGTTCGACACGACGTTTCCAACGACGGAGCCGTTCACACGATCACGCTCGATACGCCCCCGGGCAACGTCATCGACATGGCGATGTGCCGGGAGTTGGACCCTGCAATTGCGGCCGCAGCGGACGACCGGGCGGGCAAGGTGCTCGTCCTGAGAGCGGCTGGGAACAACTTCTCGTTTGGTGCGAGCGTCGAGGAGCATCTCCCCGATGTCGCACCCACGATGCTCGCCGGGCTCGGTGCGGTCATCCGTGCCCTGGTCCACTTCCCGTACCCGACGGTGGTCGGTGTGCAGGGGAGTTGTCTTGGGGGAGGACTCGAACTCGTCCTGGCGTGCGGCATCGTGATCGCCGAGGAGTCGGCGAAGCTCGCCTGTCCTGAGATCCAGCTTGGTGTCATGCCACCCGCGGCAACCGCACTTCTTGGTGCCCAGGGGAGGAGCCGCCTTGCCGAGGACATCCTGTTGACGGGTCGCACGCTGAGGACCGGTGAGGCAGAGCGGGTGGGGCTCGTCAATGTGATCGCCCCTGACGGTGAGCTTGATGAAACGATCACGGGGTACGTGGAGCGGCATTTCGTCCCTCGGTCGGCATTCGCATTGCGGATTGCGACGGCTGCGATTCGTGACTCGTACGCGGCTGATGTTGATGCCAGGCTTGCTGAGGCTGAGCGGGTTTATGTCGAGGAGGTGTTGGCGACCCATGATGGGGTCGAGGGCATCCAGGCGTTTCTCGACAAGCGTCCACCCGTGTGGAAGAACGGCTGAGATCTGGAAACTGAATCCGGCGTTCAGCTGATACGGTGAGGATCGAGCCAACTTGCGTGTCCGCTGTCTCACCTCGGATCGCGTCGTTGCGGTGTTTACCGTTCCTTGAGCATGTCGGCAACGACGCCACGGGTGGCCAAGGCGACGGCAGGGATCACCAAGACGTAGGATGCGCTCAGACTCAGCGCTACTGACCGTAGGCCGTACGCGGTTGCGATCGATGGCGTCTGATCAAGGGTCGCCAACGTTACAAGGGCGACCCACGCGATGCTGGCGGAGGCTCCGACAACCGTGATCATCTCGACACTGAAAAGGAACAGACCCGCTGGTCGGCTCATCCCGGTCGAGCGGTACAAGGCCATGTCAGACCGACGGCTGAGCATCGACAAGAGGGAGACAAATCCCAGCAGAACGCTCCCTGCCACCCAGAGATGGAGGGTTGATCTGTCCCGAAATTCACGTGCCGGGTCTCGATCGTAGATTCCACCGGATCTCAACGGCACGACGTCGATTCCTTGGCCGGGTCTCGCCAACTGTGGCCCGAGGACGCGCCGCAGCGTGGCAAAAGCCTTGGTCTCCACTTCAGCGACGCAAGTAGCCACGACGCCATGCGGCAGTAAGGTGACCTCGTAGATCGATGCTGCACGATTGGGGAAGCGCGCCGAAACGTCGACCACTGCAGCTACGGTCACCTGTTCTTGCGTGTTTCCACCTCTGGTGACCGTGAGCACTGATCCTGCTTTCAGACCGAAATCGCGGGCCAAGTCGGTGGGAACGACGATGACATGACCCTGAGTGATCGGTTCGCTCAGCCCCATGGCGCGTAAGGCTCCGACCTCAGCCCTTACGACGCTGATCCCTTGTGGAGTGCGGATACCGAGTTGGCGGGAAGCCGATCCGGATAGACCTCCGGAGTTGAGGATGTCACGGCTGGGGCTCAACCGACGACATGCCAGCGCATCAACGCCTCCATACACGATGGTGTCACCGCGGTCTCGTTCGGTGGCTATGAGCACGGTACCCCCGGAATCCTCGATCGTTCGTACAAGGTCGACGGTTCCGGCAACAGATCGGGTTTCGAGTGTCCCGACCGTCAGAAACGCGATCACGCCGATGAGAACGAGGACAGCGTTGCGTCCCGGGGCACTGGCCACGTTCCTCAACGCTTCCGAAAGTACGGCACCGACCTTCCATCCGCGGAAGCTACGCCGCTTCATGGAGAACGCCGTCAATGAGTTCCAGACGATGATGGCACCGATGGGCGAGGTCGAGATCATGTGTTGCAACGATGAGGCATCGGGTGTCATCGATCGTGCCGAGAAGTACATCGGATATGTCGCGACTTGTGCTCGTATCGAGTTGGCCGGTTGGCTCGTCGGCGATGATCACCAAAGCGTCCATGGCCAATGCTCTCGCTATTGCGACGCGCTGCAACTCGCCTCCTGAAAGGCGGGAGGCTCTCATGTCGGCCTGTGCCGTGAGGCCGACCTGTTCGAGAGCTGACGCGGCCCTTATCACGGCCTGGGGGCGGCTCTTGGCGACCGCCAGCGCTCCGATCGCAACGTTGTCGGTGGCCGTCCTTCTTCCGAGAGCGTTGCTGGTCTGCTGGATCAGTGCGACATCCGTAGTGGTGTGGGCACCGTCACCGATGCGAACCGATCCGGTGGTCGGTTTCAATGCACCAACCAAGATGCTCACGAGTGTTGATTTTCCAGAGCCAGACGGGCCGGTGATGGCAACTGACGTACCGGCGGCAACCTCAAGATTGACCGCCTTGAGAATCCACGGACCTTTCTGGGTGTACTTCATGGAAACACCTTCGGCTACGACGAGCATCGGCGCACACCCAATGATTCAGCGGGATTGGCGATCACATCTGTTGGCAGTGACGCGGTGTCAACGAGATAGGCCAGGCCACCTTGTGCGACAGCAACCTCGACAGTGATCGGGGTTGCGTTGACGTCAAAGATGCACATCTCCCCAAGCCCCTGCACGATGGCTGCAATGGGTACGGTTGGGAGAGGATCGGCCGCGGCGGTACTCACGACTCCCAACACCCGAGTCGTCCCCGGATCAAACACCGATCGCAGAACATGAAGGTCATCGCGCATTACCGAGAGTGGAGAGCCGCCAATTGCCACCGTGACCTCGGGTGACACGAACGACAGAGATCCGCTGAATGTTGTCGCCGAAAATGCTGGATCGGTCATCGAAATGGTCGTGGTCTCCGGGATCGACTGTGAGGAGATAACCGTCTCACCCATGCCGGGGAGTGGTTGACCGACACGTAATCTGATCTCGTCGGCTTGCACGGTATCGGTGCCGAGGTACAGCACTGACGCGTGAGGGAAGACGGGTTTTCGTCCGGCCGGAGTCGATCGCACCTCACGGGGCCAACCCGTGAGTTCCAAGTAGGCATCGATGGCAGCATCAAGTTGCGCGTCAACGACATCGGGTGGTTCTTCGAAGACACCGTCCAGCAAGCCCATGCTCGCCAGTAACAAACTGACGGCTTCGACATCCGCGCCCCGGTCCCCATGAGCGAGGTCTCTCCACAATGGTGTGTCACCCACGAGAGCCACCACTGAAGCGCCATCAAGCGCGTAGATGAGTTGTCCGTTCCTGATCTCGCTACCGGATTCGACAAGAACCGCACTGACGATGCCTCCGACACCGTTGGAGGGCACGAGCTCCTCCTTGGACCAGGTGACAACCAACTCAGCAGGGATGGCGGCTTGCGGTGTGCTGCGACCAATCGGAACCAGCACAGACTCCGTGGTGTCGGCGCGGCTCGGAGGCTCATAGGGATCAATGGTGAGCAGGGCCAGTACGGCAAGCACGGGAGCCACCACCAGTACCGCCAGGAGGAACGCCGCAACCTTCATCCGTGTTGCCTCCGTGCCACTTGGATTGTCAGAGACAACGCGCCAAACGATGCCTGCGTCATCACAAGAGAACCGCCGGCGAGTCCGACAGCACACGGCTTGAACGATGACGGATTCGTCTGGTGATCCGTCCTGAGGCTTGCTGATGGGTCGGGTTGAGCCTCATCTGTTCCGAAGCTCATCGATGCTCGCTTCGTAGCACTCGGAATACACAGAAGCTATATCGGTGTCCCGACTTTGAAAAGCCTCGTCGTGGGTGAGATCGTATCCTCGACTCCGAATACAGGCCTCGGTCTTCTGCTCAAGAAGCTCAAGATCTTCGGTGAAGAGTGTGTCGTACTCCGACCAGAGGACCGCGAGTGGTGCGTACTGCGTCTCCAATTCACACTCGTACATTGCCGTTGAGGCGTCTCCCGGGACCGTGAGCTCAAAGACCTGATAGGTCTGGTTGTACGTGTACTCGACACCTGTGAAGCCGCGTAGAGCGAGGCAGTCGACGACGGACTGCATCACACTCTCGAACTCAGCAAACTCAATGCGGCCGTCTTCAAGAATCTCAGGAATGGGTGCAAGGGAGGGATCAAACCCCTGAGCCCTCAGAAAACCGGCAGGATCTGACAAAGCGACGACGGGCTCGCCACCGTTGTTTGCTCCACTGCTGCAAGCCGATATCAGGGCAACCAACACCAAAACTATGAGCATTGCAATCCGATCAATGGTTCGGCCACCCAGCGGCCGAACCACTTGATCGCTGGCGCTAGCAGTTCGTGAGATCATGAATTGCGTACATAGACCATTTTGTACCACTGATATCGTAGGGATCCATTCCTCCGCGGCCCTTGCATTCGTCCCCTCCGTTGGTGAGCGAAATCTTGTTGCTTATTGTCCACCCACTCGTTGTGGTCACGGCACCGTTGCTGTCATAGATGTGCTCGGCTCTGATCCTTTCACACCCGCCGTTGTTGTCCTGAACTTCCACCCGTGCGTTACCCCAGTGTTCGTGCGAGAGAACCCATACTTCGCAACCACCATACGAGTCCGTAATGATCGCCGCATAAGCAGCTGTCGCCGTGGCGACCAATGCCAAAGCGATCACGAACACAACCACCATTGAGCGTTTACGCGCTCTTGCTCCGTCCATCGTTTGCACCTCTCGTTTTGCTATGTGCATCGTTCATGCACGCGTGCCACCCTGTCTGTGCCCAGTGGAGCCAAAGAGTCGCGCAGAAATCTTGTGTCGACCATGCTGAATCGCCTTCTGGTTGGACAATTTACTCCTGTCATCCGCTTGGACGGCGGGCCGTGACTTTCTTGAGATGACGTCCGAGGTTCTGGTGATGGGGTTCGGATGCACTGGGACCGACGACTAACAGGTTGGCGGTGAGTTCTCTGAGCGGTTTGAAGACTCGCGAGTTCAGTCCCGGGTTGCCCGCGTCATCAGCGAATTTCAGGTCGTGGTTCTGAACATCCTGTAAGCGGGGCGTCAAGACTCATCCGATCTGGACATCGGCGTTTCCTCCTGTATGGTCGTGTGCTGAGGCCTGACGACCGTTTGGTATTATGTGTCCATTGGCAACAGCGATTGCAACGGCTTGGATCGGAGTGGCAACATTCATCGTGGCGAGAAGATGGTTGACCAGACGTCGGCAGTGGCGAGGTGACCATCCGGTCACCCGTGCCACATCCGCCATGGTCGTTTCCGTATAGAGAGCATGAAGCAGCTCCAGTTGGACGTGCGTCAAAGGTGGGCAGGGAGGAATCAAGCGCATCGCACCTGGTGTGTTGGATTTCGCATGTCTTCCTCTCGGTCTTTCGGTTTCTGTTTTGACATGACTGTCTGTGACGCATGTGAGCGAACGGTCGCGACTGTTGGCCGTTACCGGCCACATACAGAGTGATAGGCCGCGCACTGTGGCCCTTCGTGTCTGGAGGTATTCGTGCGACAGATCCTTACGATTGGCATGGTTGTGGTGGCAGTAGTGTTCTTCGGTTCCATCCCTGTAGTCGCGTCAGTTCCGAGCCATGGTGCCGTGGGCCAATTCGATGGACAGTTGTTCAACATGGCGGAGGGGTGGGGCGAAGCAACGGCGTGCTGGGTCGGCGGCGAGTTGCTTGCTCGTTGTTTTCGAACTGAGGCCGACATGGATCGCTGGATCGCTCATCACGAAGTCACCGATGTGACCAGCTCTTCAACCGTCTTGAAATCATCCTGTGCTGGGTCTTTGAGGTTGTATGACTACACGAACCATTCTGGCTCGGTGCTGTACTTGAGCACTCGGATGGAGTGGTTGAATCTGGTTAACTATGGGTTCGATCAGCGGACGTCATCATTCAAGATCGGCTCGTGCAGCGCCACATTCGCAGATCTGACCCATGGTGGAGGTGACCGGTATCCGTCTCATCTGACGGACGCGTATGATCAATCATTGGTGATGCTCAGCGGCTGGGACAATGATGTGTCCTCGGTGAGAATCAGCTAGCGCAACTGCCTTGGGGGGGTTCCGTGACCGAGCGGTCAGACGATCACGAACAATTTGAGAGGCTGTACCGCG
>CAZULI010000018.1:0-1912 GCA_964621095.1 uncultured Acidimicrobiaceae bacterium
GCCCTCGTTGAGAAGCTCGCCACGTAGGCCAGCCTGGAGTTCAACAAGCCGCACGGTTCGCTCCTCTGCATCGCGAGCTTGTTGTCGTACGCCGCGGAGGAAGAACTCGATCCATGGGGTCAGGTCGCCGCTCTGGCTGGTGGCGAGCAGGTGGTCGTAGTACTGCGTCCGGTACTGCTCGAAGTATGCCGAGAGGTAGAGCAAGGGCTGGGAAAGGGCTCCGCGTAAGACCAGCATCAGCGGGATGAGGAGTCGACCGATGCGGCCGTTTCCATCGAGGAACGGGTGAATCGCCTCGAACTGGTAGTGGGCAATCGCCAACTGCACCAGGAGCGGCATGTCGGTCTCATGGAGGAATCGTTCGAGGTCTCCGAGTACCTCCCCGAGCACATCGGGTGGAGGCGGAACAAAGACAGCGTCGGCCAGCGTGTTTCCACCAATCCAAACCGGAGATTCTCGCAATTCGCCGGGGCGACGGTGCTGGCCCCGAATCCCTGCGAGCAGGAGTTCATGCATTTCCCGGAGTAGTCGGACCGACATAGGGAAACCTTCGGCAGCGCGACGGAGACCGTGCTCCATTGCCACGACATAGTTGCTCACCTCCTGGGCGTCGTCCGCATCCTCTCCACCAAACACCGCACCGGCCTCATAGCGAAGCAACTGAGATACATCAGTCTTGGTCCCCTCGATTCGAGAACTCAGAACGGCCTCAAGTCGAAGCTGAGGGCCAATCAGGAGGTGCGGGTTCGGCAGGAGACGACCGACTCCGCCGAGTCGGTGAACAGCCCCGGTAGCTTCGTCCAGCAACTTCACGGTGGCTGGTGACAATTCCACACGACGAGGCACAGGGTTCGGGTAAAACGCCCAGTAACCCTCAAGCGTTCTCCGTACCGACCCTCGCTCATCGGATGTGTACGAGTCTGGCTGCATCAGTCTCCTTATGAAAGTGCTCTTTCCCAACCTGGAAGCTTAGTAAAGTAAACGGCCTATTACTTTAATAACGGATAGCCATGATGAAAGTCGCTTTAGTCGAGGCTCACTACCTCAGGCCAGAGCAGAAACAGCTTCCGTGGGTTCTCTGCGCCGCGGCGCAAGGTCCGGGGAGCGCCAAACAGGGCGCAAGGCGACTCTTGTACCCGACCTAGCGCCATTCCATCGTACCGCTCCTACGGCAGGTTGTTGAGTTGGACGAAATCAACAATCGTACATCTCGCAGTTACTGGATCTCGCGGTAGTGGTTCGACCCCGAGGACGCGGTACCCCATGCAACTCCTCGGCCCCATACAACCGACACAGCTAAGCAGCCCGCCAAGTGGGGTCGAACTCTTGGTGCTCGACGACCCACTTGGTCAAACGTGGCACCACCCAGAATGAGTAGATCCCAAGTGTTATCGCTGTCAACAGCCACCACTTGATCCACTGGCCAAACAGCCCAAAAGCCGAACCCGTAAACCGTAGTCGGTGGCCATTGATGTAGGTGTGCTTGGTTCTCCAGCGATACCGCATAACGGCAGCCCACGGATAGCAGATCCCCAAAGTGAGCACCGTAACGATCAAGCCACCTATGGCAACGCCGAGGTAGGTAGCGGCTCCACCGTCAAAAACAAATGGTTTCACGGGAACAGCGGACTGATCATTCGGCAAAGGTTCATTCGTCATACACAGAGCATGGCACAAAGACGGCCAACGTACGTTCTACGGAGCAGATCAGCCAAAGCATGGAACCGAGTCCGATGGCGAGGATCAAGCTTGCCGCCGGCCGGTGAGGCAATCAGCACAGCCCGTCCCTGCCCAGCTCGACCGACCCGATCGGTGCCAACAAGCTCCAACCCTTCGAGGACTCACCGCTTGTCCCTGCGAGTGTCTTCCCTTTGCGTCCTCGCCCATTGGCTCACGCGAGGCTGCCGCCTCT
>CAZULI010000018.1:1922-14196 GCA_964621095.1 uncultured Acidimicrobiaceae bacterium
GGATGAACCACGTGTCGAGGAAGGATCCCACCACCTCGACCGGTTCGCCGGCAACACTCGCAAGGGCGTAACAATGCACCGTCCGATCTCCTTGTTCGAACTGGTACGGGCCCAGGTCGAGACCGACCACGGAGACTTCGGCCACGGGGTTGTCGCCGTCGTTGAACGTGACGGGGAGGCTCGCACAGACGTCATCAAACGCCGATCCGGAGAGGTCGGGGAACGTCGACCCGTCATACTCGAGTGACCCGACGTACTGGTAAAGGTGTCGCGTGTCGCAACTGACGACCAGGGTGGTGTATGACGAGGTGCAGTCTCCGGTCGTGCGTACCAGATCCAGATCAGGTTCGGCTGCAAACGGCCCGGTGACGGTGCGTTCGGAACCATCGATCTCGGGCAGCACAACCACACAGGCGATGTACCGGTCGCCCCGCTTCCACTCCTCCCGGTCCGGCATGTACATGATGAGCGAGGGCAGGTACTCGCCCTGGGATCGACCGAAGGTGGTGTTGTACGCCTTGTCACACGCATACGAGCGGTCGTACGCGATCCGTGCAGCGTCGAAGTCATCAAGCTCGACGCCGACCTGTTCGGAAAGCAACACCTCACCGTTGTGCGGTCCCGTACATGGCACCACGATGTCGAGGGCGACGGGTGCCCACGGCGCATTCCCGTAGTAGTCCAACTGGTCCTGGGGCAGGAAGATGCAGTCACCCGTGCTCCACACCCGGTTTGGTGTATCGACCGACGCACGTGCTTCCAGGTAGGCAACCGCAGCTTCGCTGGCACTTGACGTGGCGATCATCACCCCGTCGCCCTCCCCCCACAGGTAGAACGTCCCTCCGGTCACCGGATGTACCTCAACGATCTCCGCGGATGATCGGGGAACGACGATCGTCTCGTCGATCCAGGTTCCGTAGAGGTACGCAATCCATGGGTACCCACGGATGCCGGACAGTGGAATGGCGGAGAAAACGGCGATGTGGTTCCCCGCCTCGTCCTGTCGTAGTGCCGCAGCGACGCCGGCCGTGATTTGTGACGGAAACCATGGGTTGAGGGAGGCGAGGAGGTCGGTGGTTTGATCGTTGGAACCAGACACGGACGTGTACCCGGGGACGTCGATGATCGCGGCCCTGGCGACTGCATCGATGTCCCCCGTTTCCGGGTCCTCGGGGGGTGGCGGTGTCGTGGAGGATGTGGTCGGGGGGAGCGGGGCCATGGTGGTGGTCGTGACCGCTGAGTCCGCGACCGTGGATGTCGAGCTCAGAATGAGGTCCGCCGTTGAGGAACAGGCTGCGGCCGAGATGATGATCAGCATCAACACTGCAGTCATCGAGCGACGCATCCCTATCCCCACTTTCTCATGACGGTCCGGTTCGGTTGAGAAAGACTACGCCCGTCGAGCCATATCGACCCGATCAAGAAGGTATTGATCGAGACTTGCAAGGACACCGGACAACGGGTTGTTGGGGATCTCGTTGGCGGCCTTTTCGGCGACGCGAATCCGGTTGACGGCCTCGTCGAGAGCGACCTCGATGTACCCACCCTGGACCGTAAGGTCGATCACTCTCCTGATGGCAGCAGGGGGGTACGGCTTCCCCCCGGCAAGCAGTGACCGGATCTCCTCACCATCCTCACCGTCGGCTGCAAGGAGGACCGGAAGGGTGAACGTTCCCTCTCCGATGTCGGATCCGGCTGGTTTCCCGAGAAACTCGTCGCGTGCCACAAGATCCAGAACATCGTCGGTGATCTGGAACACCATGCCCATCTCCCATGCCCATTCCGAGATCGCCTCCACGGTGTCGCGATCAGCGCCTCCCGTGATGGCGCCGAGGCGGGCGGAGGTTCTGATGAGTGACGCCGTCTTCCCGCCGATGACGGCGAAGTACCCGTCAGGGCCATGGTCAAGGCTGTTCTCGTAGATCAGTTCCCGCACCTGCCCCTCACACAACGTCGCATAGGTCCGTGCGATCAGAGCGACCGCCTCCTCACCCAAGGGCGCTGCGATCTCAGAAGCCCGTGCGAGAAGAAAGTCACCAGCAAGGATGGCGATCGTGTTCGACCAGTGCGCGTTCACGCTCGGTTGACCCCGCCGGGTGTCGGCTTGATCGATGACATCGTCGTGGTACAGCGACCCGAGGTGGACCAGCTCAACGGACGCTCCAGCCTCCACGGGTTCACCCCCGCTGTTCGCCCCCAGTTCCGCTGCAACCTGGGCGAGGAGGGGTCGGTACCGCTTGCCACCCGCCGAGAGAAGATGTTGCGCGATCTCGGTCAGGAACTCCGTTTCGGCAACGGTGACTTCCGTGAGTCGTCGCTCAACGGCGTCCATGCGTTCCCAAACTCGGGGGATGGGAACGAGTTGCTGAAAGATCTGGTGGTCCACGATTTCTTGTGCTTCCGAGGGGAATGTCGATGGTAGCGGGGAGGTTCTATGTATCAGCCAGGGAGTGGGAAACGTCCCTCAAGGCGGCGGGGTTGATCCCCCGTGTTAGGAGGGTGTCTCCCTATACTTCAAGAGGCGCGCCGATTGAACGGGGCGCCACAAAAGTTTGAGGGGTGAAGAGAACCGTGTTTGAGAGATTCACAGACCGGGCCCGTAGGGTCGTCGTCCTCGCACAGGAGGAAGCGCGCCTCCTGAACCACAACTACATCGGTACCGAGCACATCCTCCTTGGCCTCATCCACGAAGGGGAAGGCGTCGCCGCCCGTTCGCTTGAGAGTCTCGACATCAACCTCGAATCCGTGCGAAATCAGGTTGTGGAGATCATCGGTCAGGGATCCCAGGCCCCGTCAGGGCACATTCCGTTCACGCCACGCGCTAAGAAAGTTCTCGAGCTCTCACTCCGGGAAGCGCTCCAGCTCGGCCACAACTACATCGGTACCGAGCACATTCTTCTCGGCCTCATCCGTGAGGGGGAGGGCGTCGCCGCTCAGGTTCTCGTCAAGCTCGGAGCCGAGCTGACCAAGGTTCGCCAGACGGTCATCCAGTTGCTCTCCGGGGTCGAAGCAGACGAAGGGTCCGGTTCGAGTGCGCGGGCGGCGGGGTCGTCGACGTCCCGGGGGGAGGGGTCCTCATCAGGATCGACCGTGCTGGACCAGTTTGGCCGCAACCTCACCCAACTCGCCCGCGACCGCAATCTTGATCCCGTCATCGGGAGGGCGAACGAGATCGAACGGGTCATGCAGGTGCTGTCACGCCGTACCAAGAACAACCCTGTTCTGATCGGTGAGCCAGGCGTGGGCAAGACCGCGATCGTCGAGGGGTTGGCGACCCAGATCGTCGACGGAACCGTTCCGGACACCTTGGCGAACAAGCACATCTACACCCTTGATCTTGGCGCCCTGGTCGCTGGATCCCGCTACCGCGGTGACTTCGAGGAGCGACTCAAGAAGGTTCTCAAGGAGATCCGGACCCGAGGGGACATCATCCTGTTCATCGACGAGATCCACACCCTTGTTGGTGCGGGTGCCGCCGAGGGCGCCATTGATGCCGCGAGCATCCTCAAGCCGATGCTTGCCCGGGGCGAACTCCAGACCATTGGTGCAACCACCCTTGAGGAGTACCGCAAGTACCTCGAGAAGGACTCGGCGTTGGAGCGTCGGTTCCAGCCGGTGCTGGTGGAGGAGCCCTCCATTGCTGACACCATCAGAATCCTCGAAGGTCTGCGGGAAGCGTACGAAGAGCATCACAAGGTCGAGTTCACAGAGCAAGCTCTGGTGAACGCTGCGAACCTCGCCGATCGCTACATCGCGGATCGGTTCCTGCCGGACAAGGCGATCGACCTCATTGATGAGGCCGGTTCCCGGATGCGGCTCCGTCGCTCCAACCTCCCCCCGGAGATCAAGGAGCTTGACGAACAGATCGGAAAGGCACGGTCTGACAAGCGCGAAGCCGTGGCTGCCCAACAGTACGAGCGTGCGGCCCAGATGCGGGACCGTGAGCGTGAGCTGATCGAGGAGCGCAAGCAGGCAGAGAAGATCGCGTCTGAGGACGGTGCCGTTGCCTCCGCCATCATCGATGAGGAACAGATCGCCCAGGTGCTCGCACAGTGGACCGGCATCCCTGTTCACCGCCTCACCGAGGAGGAGACCGAGCGGCTCATCAACATGGAGGATGAACTCCACAGGAGAATCATCGGCCAGAAGGACGGCATCACCGCCGTGTCGAAGGCGATCCGTCGGACCCGTGCCGGGCTCAAGGACCCGAAGCGGCCAGCAGGCTCCTTCATCTTCCTCGGCCCTTCCGGGGTGGGCAAAACGGAGAGTGCGAAGGCGTTGACCGAGTTCCTCTTCGGGGACGAATCCGCGTTGATCCAGATCGACATGTCCGAGTACATGGAAAAGCACGCCGTCAGCCGCTTGATCGGCTCACCTCCCGGGTACGTCGGGTATGACGAGGGTGGCCAGCTGACCGAGGCCGTGCGGCGCAAGCCGTTCTCGGTGGTGCTGTTCGACGAGATTGAGAAGGCTCACCCCGATGTCTTCAACATCCTCCTCCAGATCCTTGAGGATGGACGGTTGACTGACGCGCAGGGACGAACGGTTGATTTCAAGAACACGGTCATCATCATGACCTCAAACCTCGGAACCGCAGAACTGCGCAAGAAGAGGATTGGGTTTGCTCTAGCCAACGAAGAAGTTGATTACGACAAGATGCGTGAAAAGGTGCTGGAAGCCCTCAAGACGCAGTTCCGTCCTGAGTTCCTGAACCGTATTGATGAGACGATCGTGTTCCACGAGCTCACCCTTGACGAAGTCAAAGAAATCGTCGACCTGTTGCTCAGCCGCATCCGTGAACAGCTCGAGTCCCAGGCTCTTGACCTGGTCCTCACCGACGACGCCAAGGAGCTGCTCGCAAGGAAGGGGTACGACCCCCAGCTTGGCGCACGGCCTCTCCGGAGAGCGATCCAGCGCATGGTTGAGGACCCGGTTTCTGAACGGGTGCTCTTCCGGGAGTTCCCAGCCGGTTCGACCATTCTCGTGAGTGTCGACGACCAGGACAGCGACTCGCTCACCTTCGAAGCCATCGAGGCACCGAGTGAGCCGCCGGTGGAGCTCGCCGAAAGCTGATCTGCAGCCGCACGGCCCTCTGGCAAAACGCATCAACGTCAACGATCAGGATGCGCGCGCCATTAGACTGCGGGATGCTCGTTTGACCATCGGGTCACCCCTCGTTTCCGGAGGGGGAGCAATCAATCGCAACTATGAAAGGGTGCAAACATGCGCTCAGGGATCAAGCAGCGGGGAATCGTCCTCGCGCTCATGATCGTCCTGGCACTGATTGCTGCTGCCTGCAGCAGTTCCGGTGACACGACGACCACTGCCGCACCGACAGACGAAACGACAACGACTGCCGGCCCGACAGATGAAACGACGACCACGGCCCCACCGGCAGAGCCTTCAGCGGACGCCGTCAAGACCTGCCTCGTCACGGACCTTGCGGGTGTTGATGACCAGAGCTTCAACGCATCTGCATGGAAGGGTGTTCAGGACGCCATGGCGGCAGGGTTCGCAACGGCCGACTCAACCTTCCTTGAGTCAACCGACGCAACGGACTGGCAGTCGAACGTTGACCAGTTCATCAACCAGGGTTGCCAGCACATCGTGACGGTTGGTTTCGCCCTCGGTGAGGTCACGGCCATCAACGCAGCGGCCCATCCAGAGATCATCTGGACCATGATCGACAATGTTCTGACGGATGAGAACTTCGCACCCCTGGCACTGCCAAACGTGCGTGAGCTCGTCTACCAGACCGACGAGGCAGCTTTCGCCGCCGGGTATCTGGCTGCGGGTATGTCCAAGACCGGTGTGCTCTGCACCTACGGTGGGGCAAACTTCCCAACCGTCTCCATCTTCATGGACGGGTTCGCCCGTGGTGCCGAGTACTACAACGAGGTCAAGGGCACCGATGTCAACGTCCTCGGCTGGAACATTGATACCCAGGATGGTTCCTTCACGGGTTCCTTCACCGACATGGACCTTGCTCGCGGTATGGCACAGAGCCTCTTTGATGAGGACTGCGACATGATCATCCCGGTTGGCGGTGCGATCAACCTGCCTGCTGGTGACATCATCCTCGCAGACGGACTGGATGCCGCGATGATCGGTGTGGATGCCGATGCGTATTTCGCCATGGAGGCGAAGTACCAGCCGGTGTGGATCACGACGGTCGAGAAGGCCATTGCTCCGTTCATCGCTCTTGCTGTCCAGGAGCAGGTTGAAGGCACATGGACCTCGGGTTCGTTCGTGGGAACGCTCGCCAATGATGGTGTTGGGCTCGCCCCATTCCACGATTGGGATGATCGTGTCCCCGCCGAGCTCAAGGCTGAGGTTGCTCAGTTGCTCCAGGACATCAAGGATGGCGTCATCGACGCTTCGTTCACGCCCGTTGGTTACTAGTCCTTGACGACAACCAACTGAAAAGGTCTCGTCCCGTGACGTGTCCGCCAGCAGCGTGATGCTTGGTGGCGGACACGTCGGGTGATACAACCGCCGACATTGGCGGTCCACACGGATAGGCCTCAAAACAGACAGAGCCCCGGTCATCGGGGCTCTGTCTGTTTCTCTTTCCGAGACCTCACGCTCGGTGTGTCAACCGCTCAGTGCGACCGGTGGGGCGGCCTCACACTCCGCCCAGCCCTGACACGTACAGTCTGTCCTGTCGGAAGCCGACCAACCCGTCCTGAAACGTCACGATGTCGGTCAGATCCACCGGAGCGTTGTGACCCTCCATCAACTGCCAAGCAACGCCATCAGGGGAGGTCCATACTTGTGACGGATTGAGGCTGTAACTGTTCTCGAACACCAGATACCCAGCCTCGGTGGCGACGATCACTGCGGGACCCTGTTCAGGTGGATCATCGCTGGTGTCGAGATCGATGCGGTTCCACTGGTATCCGTCGGGTGAGTGCCAGATCACAGCCCGCTTCTTCGGGTTGTCAGCAGGGGAGAGCATGCTTCCTGCCACCAGCAGTCCGGTTGGTCCCGAGACCATGTCGTCCACCCACACCGCGTACCCCGTGGAGGTTGCTCCGACCGCCTCGATCTCGGTCATCTCCCAGGAGATTCCGTCGTCTGAGTGCCACACCACGGCTGCTTGACCGTGCTCACCACCCGTGAGGAATCCGGCCAGGTGGAAACGTCCTGCAAAGACCGCAGCCGCGTCGACCTGCTGGATACCGGATCCGCCGAACGGGGGCTCCATCGAGCCGAAGAGATGAACCTGGCCGTCCGGTTGGATGGTTTGGATGGCGAGGCTGAGGTCCGCGGTGTAACTCGGTGTCCACCACTGCCCAAGGGATCCGAACACGGCGACGTCTGCGTCGGCGGCGCCGTCGACCACGCTCAGGACACGGAATCGTTCTGGACCCTCTGGCTCGAGATCAGCTCCTGAAACCGCCGGATCGAGCACCTCCCATTGCTGAGAACCGCCCCGAACCACCCACGTTTCCTCGATGTCGGTGGCGGGGGTGTCGGGCATGTCCCAGCCCAGCACGAGGGTCAGATTGTCCTGGGAACCAGCGAGGGCCAGGCGGTAACACGAGCTCGAGTCTGACCAGACCTCGGCCCAACGGGTTTCGGGGGCCAGGGTGGAGAGATCCTCCTCCGACCATTCCAGGCCGTCAGCACTGCTGTAGATCCCTGGTCGTCCGGACGCGTTCGCCCCTGGTTCAGGGACAGACTCCCTCTCGAGTCCTACGGCCCAGAGACGGCCCCCGGCCTCCACGATGTCGCAAATGACCACCGGCTCGCCGTTTGCCCCAACGATCTCGGTCGTGATCCACTCGGTTCCCACTGGTGTGGGCGCAGCTTCTGGCTCCGTCGTGGAGCTTGGCGTGGTCGTTTGCGCGATGGAGCTGGAGGTCGACGACGGCACCGTCTGAGCCTGTTCGGGAGGGCTGGACGTGCAAGCCGTGAGGGTGATGAGTGCAACAAGAGCGGTGAGGTTTCGAGGCACCCTCCTTGCGCGGGAGGGTTGGCTCGAACGTCGTGTCGCAACCGGGAGCTCTGTTGGTCTGGGAGAGAGGATGGGTGTCATGTCTGGTGCTTTCTGGTGGTGACAACGGTTTGCAATGGTCGGGGGCGGCGGCGATCACCCAGGACAGGTGCGGTTGAAACCGGAGCCACCGGGGGCGCTGCCATCAGGGCAGACACTGCGTTCATTCAGGAATCTCGCTCCGCTGAGATCCACGCCCGTTCCGACACGGCTGAGATCGACCTCCGAGAAGGAAGTGTCCGAGAGGATCGCGCCGTCGAGTGATGTGATCACGAGATACCCGTACTCTGGGGAGCCATCAGCGAGGATCGGACCTGACAAGGTGACACCGGTCAAGTCGACGCCACTGAGATCCAGTTCGTTCACCTCCCCCTTTGGCGCCTCCACACGAATGTGGATCTCGCTGAAGTTCAACTGAGAGAGGTCGGGGAAATCCTGGACGTCAACCACCCACAGGCGTGCATCCGTGAGATCCGTACTCCCGAACTCCGCTCCGCCAATGTCACTGAACCGGGTCTGTGACACGACCGCCGCAGAGAACTCCACTCCCCGGACCGCCCCAAGGCGTGCGTCCCGAAAGTTGGCCAGTCCAACACGTGCACCGGAGATGTCCCCGAGGCTTGCGCCCTGGAACTGGGCTCCGTCGAGAGTTGCATCGACGAAACTGGCTCCGGATGCTTGCACGATCCATCCCCGAGCGCCGGTGAGGTCAGCGCCGTCGAAGTTTGCCTCCCCAAGATCGGTCCCCACCAGATCGATCCAAGCGAGATCGAGGCCGGTGAAGTCCGGATACGCCGGGTGAAGGGCGAGGTTGGAGAACCGGCAGGTTCCTCCGGCCACCATCTCGCAGTCCAAGCCGGGAACCCCATTGCCGGCCGCGGAGCGCCAGATGACGATGTTGGCAGCAGTCTCCGAGGAGCGGTTTGCGAATGGGTCGTCCACCTCGACACCAAGGAGCAGCAGCTCATCTCCGAACCCAACGATGTCGAACGCCTCCACAACGAGGGGATGCCCCACCGACTGGTGCTCGACACCGGTGAGAATTGTGGACGTCGTCGAGGACACACGGTTCGTGCCCGACCGGAGTTGCGCAAACGCCGGGGTTCCTGCGAACTCAAGGAGGTGGACCGGCCCTTCGGGAACGCTGACGCCGGTGATGTCGGTCACCACCCAGGTCCCGTCAATGAGCTCGCCGTAGGTACGGTTTCCTGAGGTTTCGCGCAACTCCAGGACCCGGTCATCGTCCCCCTCAGCGGCCTCGATGGCTGCTGTCTGAGCGGCTGGGACGTACTCCTCGAAGATGGTGGCGACGCCGTTCACGAGTCGGGCCCGGAATCCCGGGTACGGAACCGCCGCATACGGGGTTCCGTCAACCGAACCGCAATCAGCGGGTGGTTCCAGATACTCGGGAGCCAGCGGATGCTGGCTTGGTTCCTGGAGCACGAGCGAAGCGCTGTCGGCTCCCATGAAGATGCGTCCGTGTAGCTCCCAGAATGATCCGAGTGACCAGCCGCTCGGTCCATCCGCGGGAACCCCACACGGGGTCTCGTGAGCAATGAAGACCAGGACCTCCCCGTCATGGACCAGATCCCCAGACGTTGTCGGGTGATCCCTCACCGTTATCTCGCGCTCGGTGGACCAGGTGATCCCATCCGAGGACGAGTACAGAACGGACCGCCAGTTGGGCCCCTTGATCGTCCCCGCAGCGAGGAACTCATCATCGACGGTGATGATGGAGTCAATCTGGAGCGAGCTGCCCGACTCCGGTGTCCACCCGGTCGTCTCGCTCTCACTCCAGGTCTCCCCGTCGTCACTCATGAAGACCGCCGGAGTTTCACGCGTGCAGAGGGGGTGTGAGACGCCGCTCCCGTCGCTTTGGCAGCCCGTCCCTCGCGCTGCCACTGCCAGATACCCGCCACCTGGTCTCATCAGTAGATGCTTGATGGAGAGACTCTCCCCATCGTTGCGAGAGCCGATCACAACCTCGGTCCATGTCGTGGCACCTGGCACCAACCTTGCGGCCATGACCCCGGGTCCTTGTCGACCGACAACCCAGAGCTCGTCACCCAAGGGACTGAATCGGAGTCCGGCCGATGACGCCGACCCTCCCGACGACATGACCCCCTGACGTGTGGAGAACACCTCCTCTGGCCCTTCCCACCTCACTCCCGCCGGGAACGGTTCAGTCAACACGTCAGTGTCAACGGTCGGATCCGTGGTGGAGGCCACCTCCCCAGTGTCGCTCGTCACCGTCGTTGAGGCTTCGCCGTTGGTCCCATCCCCGCTGCAAGCTGACAGGCTCAGCGACAGCACCACTGCCACCACGGTCACCACATGCAATTTGGCTCGTGCTCCCCGTCCTCTCGTCACCATGGTGTTGTCCTCCCTGTCGTCGAATCGGTCACGGCCAAGATCCTCCGTCGTGGGTCCTTGGCATCGATCCGGATACGGTGGAGGGTGCTTTATAGCGGATTGTCGTTGCCGCTGCTTGGATCGCGCCGTGACGGGCCACATACGGTGCCACGAACGATGCTCTGGCCGCCGTGGCGGGTTGCGGTCATGGGGCAGCAGAGTCGTTGTGGTGAACGCGAACGCACGCGCACTCATCTATGGTGTACACGGCGTCGGGCTGGGAGCTCAACATGACATTGGAGTTGCGTGGCATCACCAAGCAGTTTCCCGGTGTCCTCGCCAACGACAACGTCAATCTCTCGGTGGCTGAGGGCGAGATCATTGCGCTCCTTGGTGAGAACGGTGCCGGCAAGACGACCCTGATGAACATCCTGTACGGGTTGTACACGCCGACCTCCGGGGATGTTCTCGTCGATGGAGAACCGCTCGTCCTCACGTCCCCCGGTGACGCCATCGATGCCGGCATCGGGATGGTGCACCAGCATTTCATGTTGGTTCCCGTCTTCACCGTTGCCGAGAACGTTGCACTTGGGTTTGAACCCACCAGGTTCCTTGGGTGGCTTGACCAGGCACGGGCGAAAAAGGCGGTCAACGACATCTCGAACCGGTACGGGCTTGAGGTGGATCCCGATGCAATCATCGAAGATCTTCCTGTCGGACTTCAACAGCGCGTGGAGATCATCAAGGTGCTCTCCCGTGATGCCAGGTTCATCGTTTTTGATGAGCCGACCTCCGTTCTGACACCATCGGAGGTGGAGAGCTTTTTCGACATCGTCAATGGGCTCAAAGCCGACGGCAAGGGCATCATCTTCATCAGTCACAAACTCGGGGAAGCACTCGAGGTGGCGGACCGCATCGTCATCATGCGTCGGGGCAAGACGGTGGCAGAGGTCAAACCGGAGGATGTTGACGAGACAAAACTTGCTGAGCTCATGGTGGGCCGACCCGTCGATCTTGTTGTCGACAAGGCGCCAGCTCAGCCAGGAGACGTTGTCCTGTCGGTCTCTGACCTTGTGGTCCTCGACGATCTGAACCACCGAGCCGTCAACGGTCTCTCCCTTGAGGTCAGGGCGGGGGAGATTGTCGGAATCGCAGGTGTCCAGGGAAACGGTCAGACGGAGCTTGTCGAGTCGATCACCGGGTTGCGGCCGTCCCTTGGGGGAACCGTGCATCTTGCGGGTGAGGACATCACGACGAAATCACCACGGGCCGTTCACAATCGTGGTGTTGCGCACGTCCCTGAGGATCGACAGAAACTTGGCCTGGTGCTCCCGTTCACGATCACGGAGAACATGGTGCTCGACTCCTATCACCAGCCCCCCATCTCCCGCGGGGTTCTGATGGACTGGGGTGCTGCCCGTGACCGCGCCGAGCGTCTCGTCGAGGAGTACGACGTTCGTACCCCTTCGATTGAGACAGCGACCTCGACCCTCTCGGGTGGGAATCAGCAGAAGGTGATCGTTGCCCGTGAGTTCGATCGGGATGTCAAGCTGGTCATCGGTGCCCAACCAACCCGTGGCATCGATGTTGGATCGATCGAGTACATCCACAGTCGTATCGTCGCCGAACGGGACGCCGGGGCGGCCGTGCTGATCGTTTCGTCTGAACTCGATGAGGTCATGGCACTCTCGGATCGGATCCTGGTGATGTTCGACGGTCGGGTGGTTGCCGAGTTCGACCCGTCAGCGTCAACCACGGACATCGGACTTGCCATGCTTGGCAGCCACGTCGAATCGGAGGTGTCATGAGTGACATGATCCCCGACGACGCACCCGCCGGGGATGTCCCAGCCCAGGATGTGACCCAGAGTGACGCCCCGGGATCACCTGGTTCCGGGTGAGGATCCTCTGGGCGCGCTACAGC
>CAZULI010000019.1:0-14035 GCA_964621095.1 uncultured Acidimicrobiaceae bacterium
TTCGGTCCCTATCCGTTGTGGGCGCAGGAGATTTGAGGAGAGTTGTCCCTAGTACGAGAGGACCGGGATGGACGAACCTCTGGTGTGCCAGTTGTCCTGCCAAGGGCACGGCTGGTTTGCTACGTACGGAACGGATAAGCGCTGAAAGCATCTAAGCGCGAAGCCGGCTCCAAGATGAGATCTCCCACTGAGAAATCAGGTAAGACCCCTGGTAGACGACCAGGTTGATAGGCCGGAAGTGGAAGCGCAGCAATGTGTGAAGCTGACCGGTACTAATAGGTCGAGGGCTTGAATTTGAATATCGCGATTTTGTGCTCGCTATGGAGTGCTCAAGGAGTACTCACAGCGTTTTGGTGACCATAGCGGCAGGGATCCACCCGTTCCCATTCCGAACACGGAAGTTAAGCCTGCCAGCGCCGATGGTACTTGGGCCGCAGGGCCCCGGGAGAGTAGGTCGTTGCCAGACACTCCTAAGATGGAGGCCGCTTCGCGTGTTGCGAGGCGGCCTTCGTCGCGTTTGGCGTCCTCCGGCAACCACAGGAACCCGGGTGGGGCGCAACGATGGCTTTGGCATGACTCGAGAGGATCGCCGAGATGGCAACAAACTCCCAGCGCGACTCCTCTTCGAGGTCTGGCAAAGGTTCTGGATCCAAAGGCGGATCCGGACGCCCGAAAAGTGCGTCTGATCGGAGTTCCGGACAGAAGGGGAGGTCCGGGTCCAGCAAGGGTGGTTCGGGGTCGTCCTCGGGTCAGAAGGGGAGGTCGGGTTCCACCCACGGCACCGCCCGATCAAGCGGGGCTGGAACGAGCCGTTCAGGAGCCTCCAAGTCGAGCTCGGGTACCTCCAAGGCGGGTACGGGTGCATCAAAGCCATCAGGGGGTCAGCGGAGGTCCCAGTACACGGCGACGACCCGCGATGTGGAACGCCAACGACGGGAGGAGTCGTCCCAGCGGCGGCGGGATCTCCAGGGCGCTGCCGTCAATCTTCCGAACTGGGTGATCGAGAACCTCGCCCGTGTGACTCCGAAAGACCGTGTCGGAGCAGCCCTAGAAGCGCTCGGTGCTGCTTCGGAGGCGCTCGCCGATGGGAAGTACCAGTCAGCGGTGAAACACGGACGCCGGGCCAAGGCGCTTGCTCCCAACGACGCCACCGTCAGGGAGACGATCGGGATCGCTGCGTACCGGTTGGGGGACTGGTCGGGGGCGCTGACCGAACTGCGCGCCTACCGCCGGATGGCGGGGGAGACAACCCACCTCCCGATTGAGATGGACATTCATCGTGCGATGGGTCGGGATCGGGATGTCGAGATCACCTGGGCCGAGCTCCAGAAGCGAGGGGGTCACGGGTTGGTCATGAACGAAGGTGTTGTCGTCTACGCCTCGTATCTCATCGACAAGGGGCGGGCTGAGGAGGCGTGGAAGATCGCAAACCCGGGCCGGACGACGGCGGAACCCAACGAGGCGCATCTGAGGCGGTACTTCGTGGCCGCACGGGCCGCCGCCGCTCTCGGTGACCGGACGACCGCCAAACGTCTGTCGGACGCGATTGTGCTCGCTGACCCGGGATTCCCCGGATGGGAACAACTCGAATCCGAGATCGCTGCCATCCCAACGTAGTCCGCAAACACGCTCCCGCGTTTGTGTCACAGCCTCGTCGTAGGTTGACATCATGCCCGCACTTCCTTGAGAAAGGAGTTGCGATGGACCTGAACCTCATCGTTCTCGCCGGTACGATCGCAGCTGAACCTGAGCTACGGACGTTCGAGTCGGGGAGTACCTTGTTGCGGGGGCTCGTCACGGTACGTTCCCAGGAGCCGCGCCGCAGGCTCGACGTCATTCCGTTCTCGGTGTGGAACCCTGACGATGAAGCAACCACCGACGCCATCCACACCGGATCGAAGGTCTGGATCAGAGGAGCGATTCAACGCCGGTTCTGGTCAGACGATGAAGGGCGGCGAAGCCGGATCGAGGTCGTCGCACATGAGGTCTCGCTCCGGGGTGACGCCGAGAGTTCCGCATCGGAGAAAGGAGTCGATCGGGCGGACGCCTAAGGTTCTGCCATGCCGAGAACCCTGATCGCTGCGCCATCCCACGACTCCGCCGAAGCGGGCCGTCACGTCGCTGATGCTGGGGGGAATGCGGTGGATGCCGCGATTGCGGCGACGTTGGCTGCCATGACCACGGAACTTGGGATCGTGGCACCCGGTGGGGGCGCGTTCATCACCGTCTGGCCCCCACACGGTGAGCCGGTGGTCATCGATGCGTACGCAGAAATGCCAGGCAGGGGTCGGGATCCCAGCGTTCCGGTCGACACACGACCCGTCTCAATGATGTACGGCGGGGGGATGGAGACCGTTGTCGGGTGGGGGAGTGTCGCCACACCTGGAGCGTTCGCCGGCTTCGATCTCGCCTCGCGACAGTTTGGGACAGCACCATGGGCGGAGCTGCTCGCTCCATCCATCGATCTCGCCCGTCGTGGGTTCCTCGTGTCATCGTCGAGTGGGTACTACCTCGGGTACTCACACCACAGCGTGTACGGGTGGGATGATGAAGTCGCGCTCATGTATCACCGGGAGGATGGATCTCCCGTCGTCACCGGCGACACCGTCACGAACAAACCGCTGGCGGACACGCTCGAGGCGGTCGCAGCGGAACGTGCGGCGTTGTTGTATGAGGGGGAGTTGGGCCGTTGCCTGGTGGAGGCGTCCGAGGCTCGAGGGGGCCTCATCACCGCGTCTGATCTCTCTGGGTACGTTCCCACGGTGAGGGCGCCGATGCGGGTCGCCCTCCGCGGGTGGGACGTGGCGACCAACGCACCGCCTGCCGTGGGTGGAATCACCGTCGCGGCACTCCTGGATCTCGTCGATGCCTTGGGGATCGACGGATGGTCCGCTCCCAACGTTGCACGGTACGCAGCCGCACAGTCGGGGGTGTTCGCGTTCCGACGCTCAGAGCTCAACCGTGACATTGACCGGACCATCGCCGGTCGCGAACTCCGTGCGATGGCGTCCCGGGGGGATCTTGCCGCGATGCACCGTTCACCTTCGACCGTCCACGTCTCAGCGGTTGACTCGTCGGGGATGGGGTGCGCGATCACCAGTTCGGCTGGGTACGGCTCGGGTGCCGCCATCCCGGGGACCGGGTTTGGGCTCAACAACTCGCTCGGGGAACTTGAGCTGAACGTCGGGGGGATGCACACGCTCGCTCCGGGCCAACGCCTGCTCTCGAACATGGCGCCAACGGTGGTGAGAGGCCCCGCTAGTGAGATCCTTGCCGTTGGCTCGCCCGGAGCGGACCGCATCACGTCGGCGATCGTGAGCGTGCTGCTCAACCACATTGTTTGTGGCATGGAGCTGAGCGACGCCGTGGCAGCACCGCGGATCCATGCCGAGATGTTCGAGGGTGTGCCGTCTCTTGCGGTTGAGTCGGGCGTCGACACGTCCGAAGTGCGTGACTTGGAGATCCGAGAGTTTGGATCCCGCACCATGTATTTCGGTGGCGTCCAAGCGGCGTCGGTGGACGCGAACGGTGTGATGCATGGCGCAGCAGATCCCCGCAGAACGGGGATGGTCGCCGTGGGCGGGAGTGGCCACTGAATCGGAGTGGGGGCGACCACCCATGTGTCGAACGTGGTCCCTGCGTCGGTCGGATGTTGTTGGACTCCGCTAGGCGTCAGCAGGCTCTACGATCTCTCCGTGAACCTTCACTTTGATGCATCCATCTTCAAACGGCCCCGATGGATCGTGCTCACCATCCTTGGAGTTCTCGTTGCCGTTGGGTTTTCGTATCTTGGCATGTGGCAACTCGACCGCCTCGCACAGCGCCAAGAGCGGAACGCGACGATCGCGTCCCGAAGTGATGAGCCTGCTCGGCCCCTGGCCGATCTTCGCCGTGAGTTCTCTGATGATCCGGAGGAACTGGCGTTCCGTCATGCGTACACCGAAGGGACGTACCGACCCGAGGACGAGTTCGTTTCCATCGGCCGGGTCTCTGGATCAACCACGGGAACCCTGGTTGCAACACCCCTCGTGCTCGACGACGGTTCCGTTCTTATCGTGGTCCGGGGCATTGTTCCCGTTGAGCCTGACGGTTCGCCGGTCGGTGGGTTCGAGGTGACCGCACCTGACGTTCTCGTCTCGGGCCGCCTCACACCGGGCGAGGCGCCGCTGCGCATCGGAGAGCCGGATCCGCCAACCGGGCATCTGGAAGCGTTGAGTCGTCTCGATCTTGAGTTCATCGATCAATGGGTGGAAGGCGACGTACTGCCCTTCATGCTGCTCCTCGACGAACAGACTCCCGCCCCACAAACACCCCCGGTTGTGATCCCCGATGAGGAGCTCACCGAGGGGAAACACCTTGGGTACGCCGTACAGTGGTTTGCGTTCTCTGCGATCGCTCTTGTTGGGCTTGTCGGGCTCCTGTACCGAGCCGGGAGTGACCAGACATCACAAACGTGATGAACGTTCCCGTTGCTACCGCAGCCGGGCAGGATCCAGTTCTTCTGGGGATACGCCACAGTTGATGATTTCGTCAGGGACCGGGCGGGAGCGGATCAGGCATGCAGCGATCTCGCCGAGGGCCGGACTTGTCATGATCCCGTACCCACCCTGGCCGACGAGCCAGAAGAACCCGGAATGAGCTGGATCAAACCCTGCGACAGGGACCCGGTCCGGTGCGAACGTCCTGAGGCCCGCCCAGGTGTTCTTGACGGAGGTGATCTCCAGCGTTGATGCCTGGGTCACTTTCTCAATACCGAGAGCGACGTCAAGCTCATCAGAACGGGCATCCCTCGGTTCGCTTGGGATCTCACTGGCTCCCGATCCGAGGAGATGGGGGCCTTCCGGCTTGAGATACCAACGTTCCCTGGCATCGACGATCATCGGCCAGCGTTGGGGGTCCTGCCCCGGATCAAACGTGAACACGGAACGCGCAAACGGTGTGAGACCAAGTGGCGGGACCCCAGCCATCAGCGCGACCTGATCCCCCCACGCACCAGCGGCATTCACCACCACCTTTGCCCGGTACTCGGTACCGCCCGCAACGATCCACCAGCCGGTGTCGGTGCTCTTCAACTCCGTGACCGGTGCACCGGTCATCAGGGTCGCGCCATTCGTCCGTGCCGTCGTGATGAAACTGGTCAGGAGGGCATCGACGTCGATGTCCCGAGCGTTCGGTTCGTGAACACCCCCGGCAACCAGCGGCTCTGGGAACAGTGAGCACATCTCCTCCACCTGCCGGGGGGTCATGCGCCGCAGCGACGGGACAAGGGGACCGAACTCTTGCATGAGGATCTCGATTGCTTCCTCATCACCGGTCGGAGCGACAAAGACGAGTCCCCGAGCGGAGGACGTCTGGGGATGGGTCTCGGTGAGGTACGGGCGTGAAGCCACCGTGAGGGCGTGGATGATCCTTGATCCGTAGCACTCGGTGTACAACGCAGCTGATCGACCGGTGGCGTGGTACCCGAAGGCTGGTTCGGCTTCGAGGACAACTGCGGAGAGATCCGGCCCCAGACGAGCCGCACAGGACAGCCCGGCAATGCCTCCACCGATGATCGCAACATCCACGTCCATGGTCGGACGATACTGCCAGGGTGGGTGGGTGCAGCGATCCTCAGTGGGTCTGCTACGACAGTGCGTACCACGCGTCAGAGGTTTCGGTCTAGGGTGCTGGTATGACTGAGCGCATTTACTCCACCGATGCCTACGCAAAGCAGATGACCGCAACGGTCGTACGCACGGACGTTGACGACAACCGGGTTCTGTTGGACCGGACCGTTTTCTATCCGGGTGGGGGAGGTCAGCCACCCGATGGCGGCATCCTCTCCATAGGGGATGATCGTCTGACGGTGGTCCGCGTCACCCAGGACGCCGACGGCGTGTGGCACTGGCTCGATGAGGGGCTTCCTCAGGTCGGTACCACCGTTGAGGGGCAGCTCGACTGGGATCGGCGGTACCAGCTGATGCGCACCCACACGGCCCTGCACGCCCTGTGCGGTGTCATCTGGCGACGGTTTGGGAGCCCGGTGACCGGTGGGAACATGGAGCCGGGGAGTGGACGCTTGGATTTTGACATTCCGAACTGGTCCCCGGAGGATCTCGCGCTTGTCCAGGCTGATCTGAACGAGGAGCTTGCGAGACGACGGAGTGTTGAGGTCTCCTTCCTCCCGCGGGACGTTGCCGACCAGGACCCCTCGCTCATTCGGACCAAGGTCAGCCTGCTTCCCAAGACACTCACCGAGGTTCGGGTGATCGACATTGTCGGACTCGACCGTCAAGCTGACGGCGGTACCCACGTGAATGAGACAGGGGAGGTTGGCACGATCACCATCCCCAAGGCCGAGAACAAGGGTCGAGGGTTCCGACGCATCCGGGTCAGCCTGTCCGAGTAGTCATTCTGTGGGCCACAGCCCACCGCCACGGTGGGTTCATACCCTGGGTACGCGCTTGGCGAGGTAGCGCCAGACTCGGAGCACGGCTTTCTTGATGCCGAAGAGACCGATCGCGGTGATGCCCTGGAGCCGCTGGGGGAGTGACAGGTCACGGTTGCCCAGCACCAACCCAGCCACGGTACGCAACATGATGAGGCGTTGTGACCCGGCGGTCACGTAGGACCGGACGCCGCTCGTCGACCCACCTGCGTAGCGAGCCGTGGCCTGCCGGCCCTTTGGCAGCGGCGCCCAGCTCCGATAAGCGAGCTTCTGAGGGATGTGGAGGAAGGATCCTTCGAGCGCGAGCTCACACGCAAGGATCTCGTCACCGAACCGGACCGGACGGATCGGTATTGGTCCTGGCAGGTGCGAGGACCGGATCATGCAGTACACCGGGTCGATCCACAGCGGACTCCCCGTGAGGAGCCGCAACATGATCCTCAGTCGCTTGATGGGGTCTGAACCCATGGGTCGGGGACCGTGGTACTCGTCGTAGAGCTCCGTGCCATCGGGTTTGACATGGGCCTGATACGTCGAGACGAGCGACGCATCAGGCGCGCTGAGGAGGGCTTGAACGCACTCCTCGACGTAGGTGGGCTCCAACCAATCGTCGTCACCGATCCAGCGGTGGAACGTCCCCGTGCTGAGCTGGCGCACCTTGTTGAAATTGGCGTTCTGACCGATGTTGGTCTCGTTGCGGACGTATCTGACGCGTGGATCGTTGCGGGCAAGTGCTTCACAAATGGTCTGCGTCGCGTCCGTGCTTGCGTTGTCGACGATGAGGAGTTCAAGGTCCCGGTGCGTCTGGGTGAGCACTGATAGGGCGGTCGCCTCGATCGTCGCTCCACCGTTGAACACCGGGATGCCTATTGTCACCAACGGTATCTTGTCCATCACGCGCGACTCTTACCCTCTGAGTGGTTGGTGCGATACTACCCGTCGGCTGCGATGAGCCCGGTCCTGCCGGCACATGGGAGCCGGAGGGCTCAGCGAGTGCTGCAAGGAAGTCGACAACCCGAAGAAGGGCGCAGATGAGCAGGTTTGATGGGGTGCGGTCACTCCTCTCGCAGCTCCGTCGCAAGGACGATGCAAGCCTTGGGACGAAGGTGGTCAACGCCGGAATATGGGCGTTTTTCATCCGCGGCACGTTCCGTGCGGCCCAGATGGTCAAATGGGCGATCCTTGGCCGCTTGCTGAGCCCGGACGACTTCGGCCTGATGGCGATTGCAACGATCACCCTGGGGCTTCTTGAGATTCTCAGCCAGACGGGGTACCGCCAGGCGTTGGTGCAGAGCAAGGACGACATCGAGGACTCAATCGACACGGCGTGGTCCGTCGAGTTCCTGCGCGGTCTTCTGGTTGCGTTGGTGGCGTTCATTGGCGCACCGTTGATCGCCGGCCTGTTCAATCAGCCTGACGCAGAATCGATCATCCGCGTCATGGCGTTCGTGGTCGTGATCAGGGGTTTCACGAACATGGCGATCGTCCGGCTGGACCGGGACCTCCGGTTCGACCTTCTGTTCCGGTTCGAGGTCATCCAGAGGATGGCAGAGATCGTCGTGTCCATCGGTGTTGCCTTGATCTGGCCAACGGTATGGGCCCTCGTCATCGGCGCCATCGCGGGGGCCGTCACACGGGTCATCTGGTCATTCCTCCTCGCTCCCCGTAGGCCACGGTTCGGCATCGTGCGGGGGAGGGCCTCAAAGCTCTACCGGTACGGTCGGTGGATCTATTTTGCAAACGCGATCTTCTACGTCACGAGCGAGGTGGACGGCATCCTCGTTGGCCGGAAGCTGGGTTCAGAAGTACTCGGTCTCTACCGGATGTCGTTCACGCTCTCCCAGTCGGTCGTCACCGAGATCGCCCAGACGATCAACCAGGTGATGTTCCCCGCCATGAGCACCATCCAGGACAGCAAGAACCGGCTCGTCTCAGCGCTGTCGATCTCGACTCATGGTGCGAGTTTCTTCGCCTTCCCACTTTCGGCAGTCTTCGTCGTTGCAGCTCACCAGGTCGTCGAGGTGCTGCTCGGGAGCCAGTGGCTTGGAATGACGGGGGCACTGCAGATCCTTGCCGTCTCCGGCGCGGTCAGTCTCCTGTCGTCACTTGCGATCGTGATGTTCCAAGGGGGCGGGGACCCGCACCTGCCGACATGGTTTGGCGTGTTCAAACTCGTGCTCCTCCTTGCGATCATCTTCCCGCTCATGGACCGGTTCGGAATCGACGGGGCGGCGTGGGCGGCGTTGATTGCAAGTACCGCAGCGCTCGTGCCGATGTCGGCGTTCATCCGTCATTACTCGCCCCCGGAGTTCCGCCAGTATCTTGGATCCATCGGGTGGCCGTTCCTGAACGCTCTGGTCATGGTTGGTGGCATGCTGGCTGTGAGATCGCTGACCGACGGCATGGGTGCGCTCGTCTCCCTCATCGTCATCACGGCAGTGGGCGGAGTGGTCTATCTCGGTTCGGTGGTGATCACAAGCCGGTTTCTCGGGTACCGGCAACCGCGAGACATCCTGGACACCCTCCGTCGCCGCGCACGCCAGACCCCGACGGACGCCCGCGAATAGCGTCGCGGGTGCTTTTTTGCACACCCTGAAACGCACTCGGTGTGTCCTCCCGGCGCGTGGGGGACCGGTTGCAACAGGGAAGTGGTCACTTTGTGCGGGGGAGAATGGCTCTCCTGCCATTCCTACGATGGGGTACATTGTCTGAGCATTGTCCCGATTCGAGGAGATCCAACGCCCATGAGAGTGCTGGTCACTGGTTCCAGCGGCTATATCGGTTCCGTCATGGTGCCGTACCTTCAAGCTGCGGGTCATGAGATTGCCACCCTCGACCTCGGGTTGTACCACTCGGGGACGTTCGCTGTTGGGGTTCCCGAAGCCGATGGAAGGGACATCCGAACGGCCACGTTGGCAGATGTCGAGGGGTTCGACGCCGTTGTGCACCTTGCGGCGCTGTCGAACGACCCCATTGGCAACCTCAATCCGGAGTTGACGTACGACATCAACCATGTGGCGACCGTTGAGTTTGCGCGTCTCGCCCGTGATGCTGGCGTGGAACGGTTCGTTTTTGCCTCATCGTGCTCTCTGTACGGTGCTGCGGGGGCCACGGCGGTGGATGAAACCGCCCCGTTTGCGCCTGTGACGCCGTACGGGCATGCGAAGGTGTTGGTGGAGCAGGATCTTCACAAACTTGCCGACGACAACTTCACCCCCACGTATCTGAGAAACGCTACGGTCTACGGAGTCTCTCCTGCACTGCGGCTCGACGTCGTGGTCAACAATCTGAGTGCGTGGGCGGTGGCGACCAATGAGATCGTGCTGGTGTCCGATGGGACGCCGTGGCGGCCCCAGGTGCACATCGCGGACGTCTGCAGCGCGTTTGGGGCGGTGCTGGAAGCACCCCGTGAACTCGTCCATGACGAAGCGTTCAATGTGGGCCGCAATGGTGAGAACTACCAGGTTCGCGACATTGCGGCGATCGTGGCAGCGGCCGTCCCCGGCGCCGTGCTTCGGGTACCGGATGCGATCGAACCGGATACTCGCAGCTACCGCGTGGACTTCTCCAAGATTGAGAACGTTCTCGAGGGGTACGCACCGACATGGACGGTTGCCGAAGGGGTCGAGGAACTCGTGTCATCCTTCCGATCCGCCGACATGAAGGAATCGGACTTCGACCGCTTCACCCGCTTGGCGACGATCAAACGGGAGATCGAAGCAGGAAACATGACCGTGGAGCTCACATGGATCTGATTCCAGAATGCCGCTTCTGCGGTTCACCGCTCACCACGACGATGGTGGATCTCGGCATTCAGCCACTGTGTGAGAGTTTCCTCCGCGAAGATCAGTTGAACGACATGGAGCCCCATTACCCGCTCCATGTCCGGGTGTGTTCAGAGTGTTACCTCGCCCAGATCGGCGAGTACGTCAAGCCAAGCCAGATCTTTGGGGATTACGCGTATTTCTCGTCGTACTCAGACTCCTGGCTGAAACACGCAAGTGACTACGTCGACATGATGATGGACCGATTCCATCTCGACTCCCAGAGCAGGGTCCTCGAGATTGCTAGCAACGATGGCTACCTCCTCCAGTACTTTCAGAAGGCGGGCGTCGAGGTGCTCGGTGTCGATCCAGCCTTCACGGTGGCTGGCGTGGCAAACGAACGAGGCATTCCCACCCTCGTCGAGTTCTTCAACAAAGAGTTCGCGACTCGACACGCAGCCACTGGGTACCGGGCCGATGTCATTCTCGGCAACAACGTGCTTGCCCACGTACCCGATATCAACGGGTTCGTTGCTGGCCTTCCCATCCTCCTTGCTGAAGATGGGGTTGTGACGTTTGAGTTTCCTCACCTGCTTCGGCTGATCGAGGGGAACCAGTTCGACACGATCTATCACGAGCACTGGTCGTACCTCTCCCTCGGGACGGTTGAGCGGATCCTGCATGCTCACGGTCTTGTGGTGTTTGATGTCGAGGAGCTTGCTTCGCACGGTGGATCGTTGCGTCTGTTCATCAAACGGGCCACCGACGACACGAAACCTGTCACTGACCGTGTCGAGGCGCTCAAGGCGGTTGAGCGGGATGCAGGCCTCCTGGACCTCGGCACCTATGAACGGTTCGCAGAACAGGTGCGTGCCACCAAGCGGGCGCTCCTGAGCATATTGATCGACATCAAGAACGCGGGGGGGACCATCGCCATCTACGGCGCTGCCGGCAAGGGGAACACGTTGCTCAACTACTGCGGCGTCGGGAGGGACTTCATCGAGTACGCCGCCGATCGCACACCGTACAAGCACGGTCGCTACACCCCTGGCACCCACATTCCAATCCATGGACCCGAACGAATCGCCGAAACCAAGCCGGAGTACGTCCTGATCCTGCCATGGAATCTGAAGAAGGAGATCATGACCCAGTTGGCGTACATCGGTGACTGGGGTGGACAGTTCATCATCCCGATACCTGAGGCAACGATCGTGAAAGCGGGCGGCTCGTGAAGGTTGTGCTGTTCTGTGGCGGCCAAGGGATGCGCCTTCGTGATTTCTCCCACGAGGTCCCCAAGCCGATGGTTCCGGTCGGAAACCGCCCTGTGTTGTGGCATGTGATGAAGTACTACGCGCAGTACGGCCACACGGAGTTCATTCTTGCCCTCGGGTACAAGGCTGGAGCCATCAAGGAGTATTTCCTCAATTACGAGGAAGCAATCTCCAACGACTTCGTCCTGCGGGCCGGAGGTCGGGAGAAGGAGCTCCTCTCGTCAGACATCGACGACTGGACGATCACGTTCGTCGATACCGGGGTCCGTGCCGAGATCGGCCAGCGACTCAAACAGGTGCAGGAGCACCTTGACGGGGAGGAGATGTTCCTTGCCAACTACGCCGATGGGGTGACTGATCTCGACCTGAACGACTACATCGACAAGTTCACGGCGTCGGGGTGCAAGGGAGGGTTTCTCGCCGTTCGGCCTCCCCAGTCGTATCACGTCGTGACAGTCGAGAACGGTAAACCGACACGGATGGGTCCCATGAGCGGTGCCGATCTCTGGCTCAACGGCGGGTATTTCATTTTCCGACCGGAGGTGTTCGACTATCTCGACCACCACGTCGATCTCGCTGATGGCGTCCTCCCCGAGATGATCGAGAACGACGAGCTCTACGCCCATCAGTTCGAGGGGTTCTGGTCTCCCATGGACACGTTCAAGGACCAACAGCACCTCGACAGCATCTTTGCTTCGGGCAACGTTCCATGGCTACTACACAAGAATGGTCATGGATGAACACGTTTCGGTTTCCCACCGAGGTCCGCAGCGTGGTGTGTCTCGGCGCGCATCCCGACGACATCGAGATCGGTGCGGCGGGAACGATCATCGGGTTGGCGTCAGCGTATCCCGAGGCAACGTTTCACTTCATCATCGTCACGGGCTCAGTCCTCCGACAGGAGGAGGCTCGTGCGAGCGCCTCACGACTGCTTGATGACCGCGTCACCGTGACCGTGGGAGGGTTCGCCGATGCGTTTGTCCCGTATGAGGATCCCGCTGGTGCCAAACGATTCATCTCGTCTGCTGGGAGATCAGCCTCACCCGACCTGGTCCTTGCGCCGCAACGTGATGACCTCCATCAGGATCATCGTTTTGTCGGGGAGGTGGCGGGACAGATCTGGCGGGATTGCATGATCCTCGGGTATGAGATCGCAAAGTACGACGGTGGTTTGGCCGCGCCGAATCTCTACGTGCCGCTCGACCGCGCCACCGTCGAGTACAAAGATGAACACATCATGGACGCTTTCCCCAGTCAGCGAACCCAGGCGTGGTTCACGGAAGATGCGTTCCGATCGTTGATGCGCCTGCGAGGTATCGAATCAAAGTCACCCAGCGGGTTCGCCGAGGCGTTTGTGTGCTCGAAGATGGTGCTCTCCTGACATTCACCCAACCGCTGGTAGCGAGGAACAAGCCGTGATCGGTAGCGACATGATAGCCCTCATCGAGGAGCTCTACCCGATACCGAGATCGATGACAGGGGACGGTGTCCGCCGGACGCTCGACGTTCTCTCCTCATGGCTTCCGCTCACGGTCTCGGAAGTCGCGAGCGGTACCCGTGTCCTGGATTGGACGATTCCGAAGGAGTGGAACGTTGCGGAGGCGTGGATCAAAGGGCCTGATGGTTCCATCGTCGTTGACTGGTCCGAGCTGAATCTTCATCTTGTTGCCTACAGCGCAGCGGTTCACGCCACTCTGTCGCTTGAGGACCTCCAGCATCACCTGCATTCACTCCCGGAGCAGCCTGACGCCGTTCCTTACCGGACCGCGTACTTCGACGATTCATGGGGGTTCTGTCTCTCTGACCGTCAGCGTCAAGGGCTGCCCGACGGTGCGTATGAAGTATTCATTGACGCGACGTTGGCCGACGGCAGCCTCACGTACGGCGAGTTTTTTCATCCGGGGATCGCGGACGAGGAGATCGTCCTGTCCTCCCACATCTGCCACCCGTCGCTCGTCAACGACAACCTCACCGGTGTGGCGGTCGCTGCAGCGTTGGGTCGAAGCCTTCGTGATACCAAGCCACGCCGCTTCGGTGTGAGGATCATCTTTGCACCGGCAACGATCGGTTCGATTGCGTGGTTGGCGCGGAACCCTGATGCACCGGATCGAGTGCACGCGGGGATGACCTTGGTTTGTCTCGGGGATGGGGCTCCCTTGACGTACAAGACAACGGTTGGTGGTGGTGCGAGGATCGATCGGGTGGCGTCCCACATCATTGGCAGCGATCGGTTCGCGGGGTCCACGATTGGGTTCTACCCGTTCGGGTACGATGAGCGCCAGTACAACACACCCGGCTTCAGACTCCCGTTCGGTTCGTTGATGCGCTCGCGCCACGGAACGTTTCCCGAGTATCACACAAGCCTCGACAACCCCGACTTCATCTCCGCCGAGCAGTTGGTGGAGGCATTGGACGCGGTGACTGCCATCGTCAACCAGTTGCAGACGGACCGACGGTTCCGCAACCTCGCCCCTCGGGGCGAGCCACAACTCGGAGTTCGCGGGTTGTACACCTCCGTGCAGAACGCCCATCTCCCTCACGAGCTGCAGTACGCGTTTTTGTGGCTCCTG
>CAZULI010000020.1:0-13705 GCA_964621095.1 uncultured Acidimicrobiaceae bacterium
AGGGATCGGTTCGGTGCGGGGATAGCTCCGATTGAACTCCCCCTCGGCAAGGAGGAGGCGTTCCACGGGGTCGTGGAGCTGTTCCGCAACAAGACGTACGTCTACGACTCAGGCAAGGCCGAGCTGACCGACATGCCAGAGGAGCTCACCGATCGGGTACGGGAGGTGCACGACAATCTCGTGGAGGGCATCGTCGTGGCCGATGACGCCCTCCTTGAGCAGTACCTCGAAGGGGTGATACCCGGCGTTGAGGAGCTCGAACGTGCCATGGCGCTGGGGATCGCAGAGGCAACGGTGTTTCCGGTCGTGTGTGGATCCGCGATCGGCCCGATCGCGGTCGACCGGCTTGCCGATTTCATCGTTGACCTCGGACCGTCCCCCCTCGATCGGCCACCATCGGTGGTCCTGGCTGGGGATCTCAAGGTCGAAGTGCCGAAGGATCCCGACGGGGATCCACTTGCGTTTGTGTTCAAGACGTTCGCCGACCCCTATGTGGGCCAGATCTCCGTCTTCAAGGTCATGTCGGGAACCCTCAAACCAGAGACCCAACTCACCAACGGCCGATCGGGCCAGGACGAGCGCCTCACCAAGATCGCCACGATCTTTGGCAAGGAGACCGAACTTGTCCCAGCAGCCCCCGCCGGGGACATCGTCGCTGCTGCCAAGCTTCAGGACACCCGGACCGGGGACACACTCGCACCCAAGAACAAACCCGTCACGGTGCCCAAAGTCGATCGACCCGAACCGGTGATCGCCGTTGCTCTTGTGCCACGCACACAGTCCGACGATGACAAGTTGGCGTCGGCCCTTCACCGCATGCTTGAGGAGGACTCATCGCTCAAACTCGAACGCAACGATGAGACCAACCAGACACTTCTCCACGGTATGGGGGAAACCCATCTCCTGATCTCTCTCGAGAAGCTTGAGCGCAAGTTCGGTGTGCAGGTGGATCAAGAACCCGTCAGGGTCGCGTATCGGGAGACGATCACACAACAAGCTGACGCCGAGGGGAAGCACAAGAAACAGTCGGGCGGACACGGCCAGTTCGGCGTGTGCCACCTCATCCTGCGACCGTTGAGTCGTGGTGAGGGGTTCACGTTCATCGACGCCGTCAAGGGCGGCGTGATCCCCCGCCAATACATCCCTGCGGTCGAAAAAGGCGTCGTGGAGACCATGCGGCATGGCGGCAGATACGGGTACCCCGTGGTGGATGTCGAGGTGACCGTCGACGACGGAAAAGCCCACGCCGTTGACTCGAACGAGATGAGTTTCAAGCTCGCCGCCCGTGCCGGGTTCAACGAGGCGTTCGAAAAGGGACTGCCCATCCTGCTCGAGCCGATCTCAGCGGTCACCATCAGCGTCCCGATGCAGTACCAGGGTGATGTCATGGGCGACATCGCTGCCCGACGCGGTGCCGTGCAGGGTTCGGAGGCGTCCGCCGATGGGGTCCAGGTCATCAAAGCGATGCTTCCCACGTCAGAGATCGTCCGCTACGCCATCGACCTTCGATCCCTCACCCAGGGGTGGGGCACGTTCAGCGCCAAGCACGATCACTACCAGGAGATGCCATCCCACCTGGTCGACAAGGTCACTGCCGACGTCCGGTAGGCCGAAGGCACCCACGCAAGGGCAGATGTGAATGTTGTCGGTGAGGGTGCTCTCAGGTGGCCAGGAGTTCGGCAGCAAGTCCGTGGGTGAGGCCACGGGGGGTGACGATCGCTGATGTGACCCCCACGACGTCGAGGGCCGCTGCGGCGATGATGGCACCCGAAACGATCGTCGATGCCCGGTCACGGTGCACGTGTGGGTGAACGCCACGTTCTGCCGCTGTCATCGGCGCCAGTTCAGCAGTCGCTGCGGTGATCCCTGCAAGGGTCACGGAGGATTCGCCAAACGATGTGTGGTGGTACGGATTGCGCCGGTGTTGGTGGGTGGCAAGCGCATTGAACGTTCCTGCCACACCGAGCACGGTCGCACCGTCGGCTTTGGGAACCCCGGCAAACGCTTGAGCAGCCATCGCTCGTGCTGCGTCGACAGCCAAAGCGGCAACCACGTCGGCGAGATCGCACCGGTCGGCGAGCCTGACGCACCCGATGTCGATGCTCACGGCGGACTCGATGGTGCCGTGCCCCCGAATGAACTCCGTGGACCCGCCACCGATGTCAATCACCAGATGGGGACCGTCGGTGCGCCTCCGGGTTGCACCCGTGAACGACAGTGCTGCCTCCCGCTCCCCCGAGATGACCTCGGGGACCGTGCCGAGGTGTTCCGCGACTTGAGCGACGAACGCAGCACCGTTGACAGCATCCCTCGTGGCAGACGTTGCCACGGCCCCGACCCGGTCGACGTCATGCATCCGGAGGAGGTCAGCGAACTCGTCCATGACAGCGAGAGTTTTGTCCATGGCAGACGGTGCGAAGTGACGGGTTGCGTCGACACCAGCACCAAGCCCGGTGAGCGTGCGCTCATTGACCAGGACGGTGAACTCGTCATCCACGATCAGGAGCCGGACCGAGTTCGATCCAATGTCAACGGCCCCAACGATCACGACGGTTCGGACCATGCGGGGTTGAGGATCATCCCGCCGTCACCGGGGATCACACACGGAACAACACATCCGAACGGCTCGATCTGTTCGGCAACATCCTCACCAATCGGGTTGTGGTTGCCCGCTGCCGTGTCGGCGTACTGGGCATGGAGGCATTTGACACCGCCCTTTGACCCTGCGATCCCTCCGGTTGGTACCGGACCGGTCCAATTCGGGGGGATCCGTGCCTGCCGATCCGACTCGTACCGGGCCATCGCCGCGGTGAACTCCTCAGCAACCCCAGGATCCGTTGCCAACCGTTCGGCTGCGGCCCTGACTCCACCAGCCGCCTCAAGCCGACCGATGCGGAGGACGGCAAGGGGGCATGTGAGCCAGTGGGACGTGGGGAATGGGGTGCCGTCGTCAAGGATCGGGGGGACATCGATCACAACGGGGAGATTGAGATGACATCGGGCACTGACCACGACCTCGGACCGTGGGGGTCGACCGATCTGGATCTCGACGACGGCCCGATCAGCCGTCGTTGACAACGTCATCGCCCGTGAGGAACTGCCAGATCCTCTCGAAAAACCCGGGGTGTTCGTCGACAACCGACTCAACAGGTGCCGGGTCCGTCACGGCCGGATCCCCCCCATCGGGCACAATGACAACGTACCCGATCTCACCCTCACGCACGAAGCCGTACTGCTCACGGGCGACACGCTCAATCTCCTGGTCGGTCTGCATCGCATCGACATCACCAGCGAGTTCGGCGTTGCGTGCCTCGAGAACCGCGAGTCGCTCACGTGCAGCATTCACCTGATTCTCCCGTCCGAGGTACTGCCGGATGGGGAGCACACCTGAAGCGACGAGCCCGAGGGAGACAAGCAACGTGAGGAACAGCAGCGTCGGCCAGCGCGACCGCTTCTTGCGGGTCGCTGGCTGCGCCGCTTCTTCTTCACGTATGAGGGCGTCTGTCATAGGAATTTTCGGAACCGATCCCATCCTGCGTATCTCGCATCTTCGCCGAGTTCCTCCTCAATGCGAAGCAATTGGTTGTATTTGGCGGTGCGTTCGCCGCGGGCTGGTGCGCCGGTCTTGATCTGACCGGCGTTCGTGGCCACCGCAAGATGTGCGATGAACGAGTCCTCGGTCTCTCCTGATCGGTGGCTCACCATCGTCCCGTACGACGCACGGGTGGCAAGTTCGATGGAGTGGAGCGCCTCGGACAACGACCCGATCTGATTCACCTTGACGAGAATTGCGTTCGCCACGTCCTCGTCGATGGCACGTCGGAGAAGATCGACATTGGTGACGAGGAGATCGTCCCCCACGATCTGGGTGCGCGATCCGAGCCTGGCGGTCAACGTCGCCCATCCAGCCCAATCGGCCTCATCCAACCCGTCCTCGATCGAGACGATCGGGTAGGCGTCGACCAACGTTTCGAGATGATCAACCATCTGGTCCGAGGTCAAGGAGGCTCCTGAGAGGTGATAGACCCCATCGCGGAACAGCTCCGTTGCTGCAACATCAAGGGCGAACCCGATCTGCTCCCCCACCACGTACCCGGCCCGCTCAACCGCTTCAATGAGGGTTTCGAGCACATCGGTGTCGCTTGCAAGATTCGGGGCGAACCCCCCTTCGTCCCCGATGTTGGTGGCGTGCCCACGCTCGGCCAACACCCCACGCAGGGAGTGGTACACCTCAACACCCGCACGGAGCGCTTCGCTGAAACTCGGCAACCCACCGGGAACGAGCATGAACTCCTGGGTGTCGATCGAGTTGGCAGCGTGGGCCCCGCCGTTGATCACGTTGAAGCACGGGGTCGGGAGTGTCCGAGCGCTGGTTCCACCGAGATACCGGTACGTCGGGAGTCCGACTCCTGCCGCTGCGGCACGCGCCGTTGCAAGCGAGACGGCGAGGATCGCGTTGGCACCTAGATTCCCCTTGTTCGGGGTCCCATCCAGATCGATCATGATCTGATCCACGGCCTCCTGTCGGGTGGCGTCAATGCCGAGGAGGGAGTCGGCGATGACGTCGTTGACGTTCGCCACGGCCCGCAACACGCCCTTCCCCCCGTACCGACTTCCGCCATCACGGAGTTCCACCGCTTCAAGGGCTCCGGTGGATGCCCCCGAAGGCACGATCGCCCTCCCAAACCCTCCCCCATCGAGGTGGACCTCGACCTCAACGGTGGGGTTGCCGCGCGAGTCGAGCACTTCACGGGCATGGATGTCAATGATGGTTGTCAATGTAAATGTCATGGCAGCCTGAGGGTAGACCGTGGATCGGCTTGGTTGGAACTTTCGCGGGATCACGACCCCGCTGTCCGCTTGGCCCGCTCCCACGCCGCATCCATCTCTGCCTCGGACGCATCAGCGATCGAGGGCCCACCTTGTGCAAGATCAGTCTCCATGATCCGGAAACGCGTCATGAACCGGTCAATGCTCTGACGCAACGCGACCTCAGGATCCACATGAAGGAATCGAGCAAGGTTCACCGCTGAGAAGAGAACGTCGCCCAGCTCATGGAGGATGGCATCGGGGTCATCGGCGGCCACGAGTTCGTCAATCTCTTGTCGCAGCACCTCGACGACCTGGTCAGCGGCTGACCAGTCAAACCCGACACTGTTCGCCCGACGCTGGACTTTCAGCGCCCGCTCGATACCAGACGTCCCGCGAGGGATGTCATCCATGAGACTGAGCCGTTGCTTCTCGTGGCGCTTGATCTCCTCCCAGTTGGCCCTGACCTCGTCGGCGTCAGCGACCTCGACGTCACCGAACACATGGGGGTGGCGGAGAATCAGTTTGCGACGGGTCCCTTCAGCGACTTCATCGATGTCGAACGCGCCAGCTTCCGATGCAAGGGTTGCGTGGAACACCACTTGCAGCAACAGGTCGCCCAGTTCCTCCTCGACCTCTGCGTACGCACCGAAATCGACGTCCCCCTTCGGTGATGACGGCGGGAGGGTCGAGATCGCGTCGGCTGTCTCGTACGCCTCCTCGAGGAGATGGGTCACGAGGGTGTGATGGGTCTGTTCCTGATCCCACGGACACGCCGTGCGCAACAACCGGTTGGTGGCGATGAGGCCAAGCAATCCGACCTCAGCCGGTGCGACAAAGACCGTGGTCCTTGCTCCTGCGTCGTACGTGGCGAGACTCCTGACCGTCGCCTCCTCCACGTGCTCGTCAGCATCTCCGAGTCGATCGAGGATCGTGACGGGATGGTCCGGTTCCAGGGTTCGACCGAGGGTGACCGAGAGATCCGCCGCTCTCAGCATCGAATCAACCTGCGTGATGACCGTTGGAAGGTGGAGGGGGAACGGGTCAGGCAACATGCGTGCGTCCACGACCTGGAGCCCATCATCAATCGGATCGATGCCGACGGCCGCATAGACGAGGTCAAGAAACGATTGTCCCGGGAGAACCTGCAGCTCAACCCCTGCCGCCTTCGACGCTGATCGCAGCAACGTGACCACCCGCTCACCAACGGCGGCACTACCCGGTACGGCGTAGACGACGGGTCCCTTGGACGCTGCTGCCAGGACCCGATCAACAATCGCGCTGTACAGCGAGTCAAACTCCGTGTACTGCTCATAGAGATCATCACACGACTCCACGTGACGCATCTCTGCAAGGGCGGCCGCCCCCGGGTGAAGGAGCGTGCGGAGAATCACCACGTTGGATGGGTCAGCGAGGGAGGAACGCTGTCGCTCATCGAGATGGTCAAGCCCCGAAGGGCCAAGACCGATGATCGTGATCGCCATCAGGGGGAGGACGGTGGTGGGGTGATGGCCAACGCCGAGGGGTTCCACGTCCCGATCCGTGACTGCACCGTGATGCCAGCTTGCGCAATGGCGTTGTTGTGCCAGGTGTTCAGTTCGGTATTGAGCACGGTCGGTGGCAGCCATTTGCCGGGGTCCGCCACGAACTCCTCGAAGGAGTCCGGCTGATCCCTGGACTCGATCCAGATCACATGGAACCCGAACTGTGTCGCCACGGGTCCGCTGATTTCACCAATGGGCGACTCCTGGAGCGCCGGTGCGAAATCCTGCCCAAATGAATAGACGGACACCGGGCACGGGAGCACTCCCCCGGGTGATTGCTGGTCAAGACTCACGTCAGCGGCGATGTCAGCAAACTCCTCCCCGTCGTCGAGGCGTGCCAGGACGTCGAGTGCCTCCGCCTCGGTTGCGACGAGAATGTGGCTGGCACAAACCGTGATGAGGAGTTCTGGATTGTCGTTGTAGACCGATGTGAGAAGGTCCTGGTCACTCAGAATGGCTGCGGACACCTTGGTTGCAAGCGCTTGCTGGGTGTAGACGTAGTGCTCGGTCGCCTCACGATTCCGCCCGGCAGCAATCCCCGTGTCAATGGCTTCCTGGACCCCCGCCTGCTCCTCAGGGGTGAGTGTGGCGAGCAACGCGTCGATGTCTGCCTGGCTCGTGAGTTCCTGAAACCCGAAGTCCGCCTTGGCTGCATTCACGAGTGCTTGCTGGACGATCAGAAGGGAGAGAGCGTCACGGTACCCGGCGGCTGAAACCGACCCCTTGTGGTCGGTGAGACCCGCCAGAGCGATCACACTTGCCTCATCGATGGTCGTTCCACCAACCACCGCCACACCCGCGTTGGGACCGGACGTGGAGGAGCACCCAACGGCGACCATGGCGAGGAGCAGTGCGGTGACAACGAAGCGGCGTGGGGTGGAACGGTGGGTTGATGATGGTGATCTCGAGAACATGGTCTCCTACCCCGTATGGTCTGGTGCGGCATCGGGGTCATCCGGTGCTGGCCACATTCTACGGAGGAAGTCGCCAATCAAACCAGCGGCGGAGTTCCCGGTTGCGAGGGACGCAGGCAGGTACAGCGTGTTGGAACGAACCAGGGCGCCTCGTGCGATCCGCTCAAGACGGACCTCCTGGGACGTCTTCATGGAGACCGGGGTGATTCTGATCTCGTTGCGGTTCGCAACGATCTCCTCGATGCCGATACGCATCGCCTCCACCCGCAGGCGTGCCACAGCGATCAGCGCATGCGCGCTCTCAGGTAGATCTCCAAACCGGTCCTGCCATTCGGCAACCACATCATCAACCTGGCTTGCGGTGGTGGCAGCAGCAAGCCGGCGGTACGCCTCAAGGCGCGTCTCGATACCGGGGACGTACTCCTCGGGGAGGCGGGCATCGATCATGAGATCGATCCGAATCGGTTCCGGCTCAGGGACCGGGGGTTCCTCACCCTTGAGTTCAAGGACCGCATCAGCAACCAGTTCGGTGTACAGGTCGAACCCGACGGCGGCGATGTGACCCGACTGGGTCTCTGACAGGATGCTGCCTGCACCCCTGATCTCAAGATCCCGCATCGCAAGTTCGAACCCGCTTCCGAGATCCGAGAACTGACCGATGGCCTCAAGCCGACGGTACGCGTTCTCGCCAAGACGTTCCTCGGTCGGATGGAACAGGTAGGCGTACGCCCGCTGGTGGGATCGACCAACCCTCCCCCGCAACTGGTAGAGCTGGGCCAGACCCAGCCGATCCGAACGCTCGACGATCAGCGTGTTGACCTGGGGAACGTCAAGACCAGACTCGATGATGGTGGTCGCCACCAGGACATCGGATTCGTGGTTCCAGAAGTCCAGCATCACCTGCTCGAGCTGGGCCTCACTCATCTGGCCGTGCGCAATGGCAAATCGCGCATCAGGGACCAGCTCACGGAGGCGGGCAACCGCGTGGTCGATCGACTGGACCCGGTTGTGGACCACGTACACCTGTCCCTCTCGGAGCATCTCCCGCCTGATCGCTGCCGACACCGCCTTCTCGTCATACGGGCCGACATACGTGAGGATGGGGTGGCGGTCCTGAGGTGCGGTCCGGATGTTGCTCACATCACGAATCCCCGTGAGTGCCATCTCAAGCGTGCGCGGGATCGGGGTTGCCGTGAGCGTGAGAACGTCGACACTCGTGCGCAACTCACGGAGCGCGTCCTTTGCCCCGACACCGAACCGCTGCTCCTCATCGATCACCACAAGCCCGAGATCCTTGAACACCGTGTCAGATGACAGCAACCGGTGGGTCCCCACGACGATGTCAACGCTGCCATCCTTGATGCCGTTGAGAACCTTGCGTTGCTGGGCCGGCGTGAGGAACCTTGACAACATCTCCACCCGGATCGGGTACGGTCCGTAGCGGTCCTCGAAATTCGCAAAATGTTGCTGGGCGAGCAGCGTTGTCGGTACCAGCATCGCTGCCTGTTTCCCTCCTTGGACCGCTTTGAACATCGCTCGGATCGCGACCTCCGTCTTCCCATACCCGACGTCACCGAAGATGAGCCGGTCCATGGGACGGTCCGATTCCATGTCGGCTTTCACATCGAGAATCGCTTGGAGCTGGTCCGGTGTCTCCTCGTACGGAAACCCAGCTTCGAACTCGAGCTGCCAGGGGGTGTCGGGGGGGAACGCAAACCCCGGCGCGGTCGCCCGTTTACGGTGGAGGGCCACGACCTGGTCGGCAACGACGGCAATCTCCTTGCGAACACGACTCCGGGTCTGGGACCAATCAGACCCACCCATCCGGGAGAGCCGTGGTGCCTCGCCACCGGTGTAGCGGGTGACTGCGGCCAACTGGTCGGTCGGGACGTACAACTTGTCCTCGCCTGCGTACTCCACCAGGAGATAGTCCCGGTCGACACCGCCGATCTGTCGGTGCACGAGACCGGCGAACCTCCCGATGCCGTGATGGTGATGCACGACGTAGTCACCCTCGTTGAGGTCGCGGTACGCATCCGGTTGTGCCTTGACGGTCCCCTTGCCCGGCTTGCGATGCGCCCGGCGCCGACCAGCGACCTCCTGCTCCCCCACGACACCAAAGCCAAACGTCGGCAGGACGAACCCGGCATGAATCCCGATCGGGATGACCGAAGGGGCGGGGGTGGTGAGGGTGTCAACAACGGGGAGATCCGCACCAGCCTCCGAGAGCACACGACCGACACGTTGGGCAGCACCCGTGCCGTCCATGGCGACAATGATCGAGACCCCACGGTCCTTCCAGCGGTTGATCGCACCGGCGATCGACTCGGGATCCCCCGGCGTACCCCCGAGGGTCCCCATCGAGTACCCATCATCCCCCGGCCCCGAGGCGTGGGGCGGGGCTTGGAGAAGTCGTGACGCCATCGCATCAGTGTCAAGGGCCAGATAGAGCGCGGGATGCTGGCCAGCCTCAGGACCATCCGCCCCCCACGTCCCTGCCAGGGCACTGGCGAGGTCAGACTCCTCGCGGATGAGATCGGTTGATCGTTCGGCACACCGAACCGGGTCGAAGAGGACCACGGACGCGTTGGTTTCGTCGAGAACGGTCCGCTCGTCCGCAAGCCATGGCAGCCACGACTCCATCCCTTGGAAGGGAACACCCTCAGCGAGACGGTCCCACGTGTCAGCCGCCCACGGTGCCTCGGTGCGCAACTCGGCCGCCCGCTCCCGAACCCTGGGGTCGAGGAGCAGCTCCCGTGCGGGGAACACCGCAACGGTGTCGAGGGGGTCCTCGGAACGTTGGGTCGAGACCGAGAACGTCCGGATGTCTTCGAGCGTGTCCCCATAGAAATCAAGCCGCAGCGGTGTTTCGGCGTTGGGGGGGTAGATGTCGACGATGCCTCCGCGAACCGCGAACTCGCCTCGGGTCTCACAGCGATCCACCCGTTGATACCCGAGCGCCGTCACCGTGGCGACAACGTCATCAAAGACGTACTCGGACCCAACGGTGAGGGTGACGGGGGTGACCGTGGTTGGGGAGATCCGTTGGGTCACCGCCCGCACGGAGGCGACCACGATGCAGGGCGTGTTCTGGGTCAGAGCGTGACGTGCCACAACCCTGCGGCCCATCGTGACGATGTTGGGCGACACATGCTCGAAGGGCAGCGTCTCCCAGGCAGGGAGGTGGTGGACGGCGTCCGTGAACAGCTCGATGTCCTCAGCGAGCTCCTCGGCGTCGCGCTCCCCCGACACGATCGCAAGAATGGGCCGATCCGAGCGCTGCAACGCCCCGGCAAGGACGATGGATCGTGCGGCCGGGGGCACGACGAACCGGCCGGGGATCGGCGGATCCAGGGCAGGACGCCAACGATCAAGCAGAATCTCGAGAGGTGCAGACACAAAGAGGAAGCTTACGGCTCTCAGCTTGGCGCAGTTCGCCGCACCCGACGACCGTTACAGCAATCCCTCGGTGCGGAACCAGTCGATGGTGCGTGCGAACGTGTCCTCAAGAGGCGTGTACGTCATACCGAGCTCGGCGATGGATTTGGTGTTGTCATAGCGGTGGCTCGCGAGCAGGGTTCGCACAAGGTCCGGACAGACCCTGGCACCACCGAAGAGACGGCTCAGGGGTGGTCCCATGCGTCGTACAACCCCCGCCGGTATCCAGCGGGGCCGTACCGGATGGTCGAGCATTGGGGCGATGATCTCCACCGACTCGCGAGCCGTGATGGTTGCCCCCGACAGGATGTACCGCTCACCGGCAACACCGCGCTCGGCAGCCAGGACGTGCCCACGGGAACAGTCTGCGATGTCGATGATCGATACGGTCAGATCAACCAGCCAGGGACGACGGGCACGCACGGCCCGCAACAAGATCTCAGCCGAACCAGTGCTCCGGCCCGGACCCTGGACCGACGCGGGGTTCACCACCACCAGATCCACACCGAGTTCGCCCGCTGTTGTGGTGGCGGCAACTTCCCCAAGGTGTTTCGATCGGGCGTACGCCGACAGATGAATCCCGGAGTGTTCGGTCGTCTCGTCCCCGACCGATCCGGGTACCTCGCCGATCGCGGCAACGGAGGAGGTCAGCACCACCCGCCGGACCCCGGCCTCGGCTGCTGCTTGAATGATGCGCACCGCTCCGGTGATGTTCACCGTGTCCATGTGCGTCGTGTCCTTTGGACACCCTTGGTTGACTCCAGCCACATGGAAGACAACGTCGGCACCCGCCATCGCTGCGGCCAGACCATCAGGTGAGGTCACGTCCCCCTTGACCGGCCGACCCCCGGCCGCACGAATGGTTGCTGCACCCTCGTCGGACCTCACCAGGGCGACAACGTCCCAGTCCTCATCAATGAGTGTCCGGAAAAGATGTCCACCAACCAAACCGGTCCCACCCGTGACAAAGGCGCGACGGGAGGCGGAGCGGGACGTCACCGGGAGCGGTCACGGCGCGACAGGACACCACGGAATTTCGAGAAGTAATCCCCTGCCGACAGAAGCGTCACAACAACGGCGACCCCCATCAACCATTCATCGAGGCGGAGGGGACCGATCACGATGTCAAACAACGCGATCGCAAACAGGATCGCCACGAACTGGACGGTTGCCTTCCATTTCCCCCAGATCGATGGCGGAACGGTCGACTGATCGAGTGCCGCAACCGATCGAAGCCCCATGATCGCGATCTCCCTCCCGATGATGATGAACGCAACCCAGAGGGAGGTCGTACCGATCTGCACAAGGGCGAGCAGGGCACCCGTGATGAGCACCTTGTCGGCAACCGTATCGAGAAACGCACCAAGGGTCGTCGTGATTCGCCACCGGCGAGCGAGGTACCCGTCGGCAAAATCGGTGAGTGCTGCGACGGCAAACACGATCGCACCGGCGTACGCAAAACCGGTGTTGCCGGGCGACCGAACAATCAGCGCCATGGCGACCGGTGTCAGCAACAGTCGGATCACAGCGAGAAGGTTCGGAATGGACATCGAGAGCAGCCTAAAGGACCCCCGACCACTTCACCGCACGCCCACCTCAGTATGTCCAACGCGTACCCAGGGTATGAACCCACCGTGGCGGTGGGTTCATACCCTGGGTACGGCATATGTGGTCGGGTGACTACACCCAGTTGAGGGATCGGTCGATGGCTTTTGACCATCCTGCGTCGAGTTCGGCGACCTGTTTGGCACTGAGATGGGGAGTGAACCGATGGCTCTCCCCCCAATGGTTCCGGATCTCAGTCGGGTCTCCCCAAACCCCGGCGTCGAGCCCTGCGCCGTACGCCGCTCCCACGACGGTGGTTTCGATCTGTTGAGGGACGACCACATCCATGGCGAGGATGTCTGCCTGGAACTGCATCAGCAGCTTGTTGTTGACCATGCCGCCATCAACCCGGAGATCGGTCAAAGCGGAACCGGTATCGGCCTGCATGGCCGCCAGGACATCCTTGACCTGGAACGCGGTTGCTTCGAGGATCGCCCGCGCGAGGTGACTCTTGTTCGTGAACCGGGTCAAGCCGGCGAAGACACCGCGGGCATCAGGACGCCACCGAGGTGCGAACAGGCCGGAGAACGCCGGCACGAAATAGACATCACCGTTGTCAGGAACGAGAGAGGCAAGGGCTTCGATCTCCTTTGACTCCTCGATGAGGCCAAGGTTGTCCCTGAACCATTGCACGGAGGACCCTGCCACCGCAATCGACCCTTCCAGCGCGTACGTTGCTGGCTCACCAGCGCGCTGATAGGCGACCGTCGTCAACAGCCCTGCGGTTGACGCAACCGGTTGCGTCCCGGTGTTTGCCAACAGGAACGCCCCCGTGCCATAGGTGCATTTCGTGTCGCCCACATTGAACGCCGCTTGCCCGATCATCCCTGCCTGCTGGTCTCCCAGGAGTGCTCGCAGGCTCGTTCCGGCAAGGACTCCTGTGCAGGGCCCGTACGCGACCATCGACGGGTTGATCTCAGGGAGGATCGACCGCGGAACACCAATGGCTTCACACAGGTCGTGATCCCAGTCGAGGGTGTGGAGATTCATCAACATGGTGCGTGAGGCGTTGGTCACGTCGGTGACGTGTCGACCCGTCAGCTGGAACGCCAGCCACGAGTCGATCGTGCCGAACGCAAGGCTCCCCTGCTCAGCAGCACGACGCACGGCGTCATCGGAGTCCAACAGCCAGCGCACTTTCGGCCCTGCGAAGTACGTTGCGAACGGCAGACCCGTCCGTTCCCGCGCAACCTCATCACCGACGCTGCGGGCGAGGTCGGCGCAGAGGTCCGCCGTGCGTGTGTCCTGCCAAACGATGGCGTTGGCCACGGGTTGACCAGTACCACGATCCCAGACAACCGTTGTCTCGCGCTGGTTGGTGATACCGACCCCTGCGAGATCCGCCGCGGTGAGACCGGCCTCATCAAGGGCCGTGGCAATCACCGACTCGGTGTT
>CAZULI010000021.1:0-12578 GCA_964621095.1 uncultured Acidimicrobiaceae bacterium
ACCTGGGCCTGGGCACGTTCGATCGACTTGGAGACCAGCCTGGCCTCAATGGGAACATCGGGTGGAATCTTGAGCCGGGACATGATCGACGCGACGCGTTCGTTTGCGAACCGGCGCATGAGATCGTCCTCCAAGGAGAGGTAGAACCGGCTCTCCCCCGGATCCCCCTGACGACCGGCGCGGCCTCGGAGCTGGTTGTCGATACGGCGGGACTCGTGGCGTTCGGTTCCCAGAACGTACAGACCGCCCGCATCGATGACCTTCTGTCGATCCCGGTCCGTCTGAACCCGGAACTCGGCGGTTGCCGCCTTGAGCTGGTCGAGATACGTGGGCTCGGTCTCTTCAACACCCTTCTTGCGCAACGTTGCCTTCGCCAACTCCTCAGGGTTTCCGCCAAGCGCGATGTCGACACCACGACCGGCCATGTTGGTTGCGACCGTGATGGCACCGGGCATGCCGGCCTGGGCGATGATGTGTGCCTCACGCTCATGTTGTTTGGCGTTGAGGACCTCGAACTGCACCCCTTGACGCTGCAACACGGAGGCGAGACGTTCCGATTTCTCAATCGACACCGTACCGACAAGGACCGGTTGACCGTGCTCGTGACGCTCGATGATGTCGGTGACCACGGCGTTGAACTTGTGCTCCTCATCGATGTAGACGAGATCCGGTTGATCGTTGCGGGCCACCGGCACGTTGGTCGGGATCACAACGACCTGCAGTCCGTAGATCTCGACGAACTCGGACTCCTCCGTGAACGCGGTACCCGTCATGCCCGAGAGCTTTTCGTACATACGGAAATAGTTCTGGAGGGTGATCGTTGCGAGGGTCTGGTTCTCCTCCTTGATCGGAACGGACTCCTTCGCCTCAATTGCTTGGTGGAGGCCCTCGGAGTATCTCCGTCCTTCGAGCACACGACCCGTGAACTCGTCAACGATCATGACCTGACCACCGCGGATCAGGTAGTCGACGTCGCGCTGGTACAGCGTCTTGGCCTTGAGAGCGACATCGAGATGGTGGATGAAATCGACGTTCACATGGTCGTAGAGGTTCTCGATGTCCAACATCTGCTCGACGCGAGTGACGCCCGCTTCGGTGGTGACGACCTGGCGCTTCTTCTCGTCAACCTCGTAGTGGTCGCCGTCCCTCAGGCGGGCTGCGATGCGGGCAAACTCCTGGTACCACTTGCCGGTCTCGCCGACCCGACCCGAGATGATGAGCGGGGTTCGTGCTTCATCAATGAGGATCGAGTCGACCTCATCAACAATGGCGTACGCGTGGCCTCGTTGGACGAGGTGTTCGGGGTTCATCGTCATGTTGTCACGCAGGTAGTCGAACCCGAACTCGTTGTTCGTTCCGTACGTGATGTCGGCGGCGTACCCCGGACGGCGTTCCTCAGGCGTCATCCATGCCTGGATGAGACCGACCTCGAGACCGAGGAACCGGTGGATGTTCCCCATCCAGCCAGCGTCACGACTTGCGAGGTAGTCGTTGACCGTGACGAGGTGCACACCTCTCCCTGAGAGCGCGTTGAGGTACGCAGGCATCGTCGAGACAAGCGTCTTGCCCTCACCAGTCTTCTGCTCAGCGATCATGCCACGGTGCAGTGTCCCCGCACCGATGATCTGGACGTCGTAGTGGCGTTGCCCAAGGACTCGTTTCGCCGCCTCACGAACCGTCGCGTACGCCTCGACCTCGATGTCGTCGAGGGTCTCCCCCTTGGCGAGACGCTCCTTGAACCAGCCGGTGCGGGCACGGAGTTCGTCATCCGAGAGTGCCTCAACCTCGGGTTCGAGCGCGTTGACAGCGGCAACGAGGCGTTCGAGTTCCCTGAGGCGTTTTCCCTCCCCCATGCGGAGGGCTTTCGTGAAGATCGACATCGGTGTGGAGTGTACGGGAAATACTCAATTGGTTGAACATCACAGAACGCAGAACTCAGGGAACGCACCAGACGGAAACTCGGGGGAGGTCTGGCCTGGCTTCCGAGGGTTCGACTCCCTCACCCTCCGCCCCCGATGCTTGGCGGACCCGCTAGCGCAGGGCGATGAGGTTCTCACGCACGGCGTACAGGACCGCTTCGTTGCGGGTGTGGAGACCGAGTTTGTCAAGGATGTTGCGAATGTGGTTCTTGACGGTGTTCTCCGAGATGAACAGCAGATCGCCGATCTGTCGGGAGGTTTTCCCGTCAGCCACCATCTCAAGCACCTCGATCTCGCGGCCGGTGAGAGTGGGCTTGCGGGCCCCAACCATGTCCCGGTGCAGCAGGAGCTGACGCAAGACGTCGAACACCTTCCCTGCCATCCGGGGCGAGATTGCTGCGCCGCCACCTGCCACCTGATCGATCGCCGCGACGAGCTGTTCGAACGGCATGTCCTTGACGATGTACCCCCGTGCGCCGTTCCTGACGGCTTCCACGAGGTCCTCCTCGGACTCTGACCCAGTCAGCAGGACAACGGCAGCCTTCGGAGCAACCGCGTGGATCTTTGCGAGTGCGTCGATCCCCGACATGACGGGCATGAGGACGTCCAACAACACGATGTCCGGCTGTTGCACCTCGGCGAGGGCGATCGCGCCCTCGCCATCAGCGGCCTCACCGACGACTTCGTACCCTGCCCCTTGGAGTGCAGACGTGAGGCCTGCACGGAACAACGGCACATCGTCGACGACGATCAGTTTCTTCATGATGGATCGAGCCTCACTCGGGTTCGATGAGTCCTACGTGACCGTCATGGCGTCGATACACCACACCGTACTCGCCGGAGTCACCGTTGAGAAAGAAGAAGAAGGCGTGTCCGAGCATCTCCATCTGCAAAGCAGCTTCCTCGGGCGTCATCGGCTTCATCTCAAATCTCTTGGTTCTGACGATCGCTGGTTCACGGTCCTTGTCTTCATCGGACCGTTCCTCGGAGTGATTGAGAGCTTTGTCGCCACCCCGGTTTCGTTGGACGAGTCGCTCCTTCAGTCGTCTGAGCTGGCGCTCATACCGGTCGACCGCTGAATCGAGGGCTGTCCGTACCTCTGAGGCCTCAGCCTCGATGCGGACGATGTTGCCTGCCGCCGCTGAGGTGATCTCGACCCGGAACCGGTCGTCTGCCTGTCGCGGATTCTGCTTCTCGGTGAACTCAACGTCCACATGTCCACCGTCATCAAAGATTCTGCCGGCGTGCTGGACCCGTTCCTCCGCGATGACGCGCATCTGATCCGAGACTTGCATGTTCCTGCCGTGGACACGAACTGTCACCTGGGCTCCCTTCGTGGGTGGCTGGTCCCGAAGCGCGCGTCGGCGCTCCATTCCGGGACCATGAATCTGGGTGGGACGTCAGAAAGCGCAGTACCCGCTCGGGTATCCGAAACGAGCCGTCTCCTCACGCCACCTCCTTGACCGATGTACTCACATCATCCTACCCCCAACCCAAGAATGCCCCCTCTCCCGTTGCCGAGGACGCTACGACGGCATGGACGCGGGAGTGTCCCATCGCCAATGCGGCCCCCACGAGCGTGGACCCGGTCGTGCACACATCGTCCACGAGGACTGGTCGGCCCACCAGCGGACCACGGGTCGCAAACGATGGGATGGATCGACGCTCACGTTCGAGCCCCGCCGACCGACGATGCCACCAACCGGTTTGGAGCGAGGTCCGTACCGGGATCCCCGTGATCTCTGAGACGAGCCGTGCCAGCACTGCGGTCTGATCAACACCGTACGCCACACGCCGTGCAAGAACCCGCGGGATGGGGACGAGAACGTCAACCCCCACCGGCACCAACTCAGCCATGTGGGATGCCAGCAACTGCCCTGCTTTGAGGGATCGCCGATACTTCAGGTTGTGGACGAGTCGTGCCGCGGCACCATGGTGTCCAAACGCCGCCGCAACGTCAACGCGGACGTCCTGGGCGTCAACGACCCGGCTCGGTACCCGTTTGAGGGTCCGGAGACAATCGGGGCACAACGGCGACCCCGGAGCAGAACACGCCAAACACAGCATGGTCCCAAGGTATGGGCTACCTGTGACAGATCCCGGGCGACCGACTCACCCTGCGGGCTTCACGACGCCTTGGCTCACGTCCCGTGTTGCCACGACGAGAGGTACTCGGACTGCTCAGGGGTGAGGAGCTCGAGGGTGCCGCCGAGTGCTTCGAGCTTGAGGCGGGCAACCTCGTTGTCGAGTTCTGCTGGGAGGGTGTAGACCCTCGGTTGGAGACGGTCCCCATTCTGGGCAAGCCATTCAGCAGCAAGGGCTTGATCGGCGAACGACATGTCCATGACATCGGCAGGATGGCCCTCGGCTGCGCCGAGGTTCACGAGCCGACCATCAGCGACGACGAGGATTCTCCGACCGTCAGGCATCTCGAACTCCTCGAGGTTGTCACGAATCACCCGACGTGCAACCGCCATCTCGTCAAGGGCCACGAGATCGAGCTCGACATCAAAATGACCGGCGTTTGCGATGATGGACCCGTCCTTCATCCGTTCAAAGTGCTCCCCTCGGAACACATGGATGTTTCCGGTGGCGGTGATGAAGAGGTCGCCGACCTCGGCCGCCTCCAACCCCGACATGACGCGATGCCCTTCCATGGCAGCCGCAACCGCACGGACCGGGTTGATCTCAGTCACGATCACATCGGCACCCATGCCCTTGGCCCTCGTGGCGATCCCCCATCCACAGTCGCCGTACCCCGCTACCACAACCCGCCTTCCGGCAAACAGAATGTTCGCTGCCCGAAGGATGCCGTCGAGGGAGGACTGCCCGGTGCCGTGTCGGTTGTCAAACAGGTGCTTCGTGTCGGACTCGTTGACGGCCACCACGGGGAACCGGAGAACGTCATCCTCCGCCATGGCCTTGAGCCGGATCACGCCCGTGGTCGTCTCCTCCATGCCACCCTTGATGTCCTGGGTGGCCCGCTCGGTGTGCAGGACGGTCGTCATGTCTGCACCGTCGTCAAAGACCAGGTGCGGTTGGGTGTCAAGCACGGCGTTGATGTGCCGGTAGAAATCTTCTGCTGACTCACCCCTGACGGCGTACGTTGCAACTCCGGCCCGGACGAGGGATGCGGCAACATCGTCCTGGGTTGACAACGGGTTCGACGCACAGAGCGTGACCTCCGCCCCGCCAGCGACGAGGGTGTGCATCAGGGTTGCGGTCTCGGAGGTGACGTGCATGCACGCCCCGATGCGGTACCCGGCGAGCGGTTGCTCCCTCGTGAACCGTTCCCGGATCGCGGCAAGGACCGGCATCCGTCGCGACGCCCACTCAATCCGCAGATCCCCCTTGTCTGCAAGTCCTATGTCGGCAATGTCGTAGTTCACGTCTGACACCTTTCGGGAGAAGTTCAAGTCGGTGCGAGGATAGGGCGCCATGGCGGGAGCCGTCGGGAGCGTCACCCTCGGCTGGCACGGGGTTGCGTGGTCACCCCCGATCGATGTCAAGCAACGACACGGCCGGACCGTACCGCTCAACGAGATACAGCGCGAGTTCAAACAGGCCAATGGCGATCAACGTGGCCGCGGCGACGGCGATACCGGACAACAGGGTCGGGAACCCGAGGGCGAAGAACTGGGAGGTCATCGGGATCGAGAAGACCAGGATGAGCAACGCAACCATCGACCCGATCAACACCAACTTGGCACGGTTGAGTGGGCGGATCAGGCGGTAGAGCACCCAGAACCCACCAAGGGCCAGTGTCAGGGTTGCCGCAGTCTGCGCCTCCCCGGTGGTGGCGTGAACGTACGACGAGCGTGCCAACGCGTAGATCAGGAACGTGATGATGGTTGCGACCAGGCCCGCTGGGACCGCAAACCGCATGGTCCGGGAGAGGAACCCCGGCCGTGCCGGTGCGTCTGACGGCCAAAAGCTCAAGATGAACGCCGGCACACCGATGGTGAGGGTTCCCACCAGGGTCAGGTGCCTCGGGAGGAACGGAAACACGAATCCTGCCGCACTCGTCAACACGGCAAGAGCGATTGCGTAGATCGTCTTGGTGACGAACAACGCGGAGGCTCGCTCCATGTTGGCGATCACGCGCCGTCCCTCCCCAAGCACGGACGGGAGCCGGTCGTATCTGCCGTCGAGGAGGACAAGCTGGGACACGGCCCGGGTGGCAGATCCAGCAGTGTCCATCGCGATCCCGATGTTGCTCTGTTTGAGGGCGAGCACGTCATTGACGCCGTCACCGGTCATCGCAACCGTGTGCCCGTTCTCCTGGAGATCTCTCACCAGGGCCCGCTTCTGCTCCGGCTGGACCCTTCCGAACACGACGTTGTCCTGGGCGAGACCCGTCACGTCATCGTGTCCCCTCAGGTCGATCGCTTTCTCGGCACCAGGGAGTCCCAGCTCATGCGCGATGGCGGCAACCGTCCTGGGACTGTCCCCCGAGATCACCTTGATCGCCACACCTTGCTGTTGCAGGTACCGCAACGTGTCGGCAGCATCAGGGCGCACCTCCTCGATGATCGAGACCATGGCGATCGGCACCAGGTCAGGTGGGAGGGCGTGGTCCTCCGACAACGCCTGCGGCGAGGTCGCAACGAGCAGCACCCGCCTCCCGCGCGACGCGAGGTCTGCCACCCGCTCCCCCACCTCGGTGGTATCGGCACCGATCGCATCCAACAGCACCTCGGGGGCACCCATGATCCACGTCCCGCGACCATCAAAACTCGCACCGCTCCACTTGCGACCGGAGGAGAACGGCACGATGGTGACAGGGTTCCACCGATGAGGCTCCGATGACGAGTGGGCAAGGCCCTCAGAGATGATCTGCATCGTTGCGGTCGGGGTTCGTTCGAGGGTGGTGAGAGCCGCAAGACCGTCAAGCGCCAGGTCGTGATCGGCAACGAAATACTCGACGGATTCGAGCGCCAGCCGCCCCGTGGTGAGGGTTCCCGTCTTGTCGAGACACACGACGTCCACCCGGGCGAGACCTTCCACCGCGGAGAGCTCCTGGACCACGACGCTTCGTTTCGCGAGGCGCATCGCGGCAACGGCGAACGACATCGACACGAGGAGCACGAGACCTTGGGGGATCGTGCCAACAAGACCCGACACGGTGCTCACGAGACCCGACCTCAGACTGTCGGCGCTGGCGGTCTGGGAGAAGAACAGCAGCAGCCCCACGGGCACGATCACCCACACGATCCACCCGAGGAGCCGATCGATCTCCTTCCTCAACCCCGAATCGGTCAGGGAGAACTCGCGAGCATCCTTGTTGAGTCTCTGGGCCCACGCATCCGCCCCCACCGCGGTTGCAACAAACCGTCCCGAACCTGCCATCACGAAACTTCCCGAACGGATCTCGTCCCCCACCACCTTGTGGACCGGGTCGGACTCACCGGTCAACGCGGACTCATCCACCTCAAGACCATCCGAAGCGGTGATGACGCCATCGACGGGGACGGCGTCGCCGGCGCTGAGGATGACCAGATCATCCAACACAATCATGTTGGACGGGATCTCGTGTTCCGTCGCGTCCCGGATGACGACAATTCGTGGGGTGATCCGATCCCGCAGCGAGTCGAGTGTCCGTTTGGCTCGCACCTCCTGGACGATGCCGATCATCGAGTTGATGACCATGACGAACCCAAAGAGTGCGTCCCGCACGTCACCGTTGATGACGATGATCACCAACAGGGTCGAGAGGATCGCGTTGAACCGAGTGAGAACGTTCTCGCGGATGATGGCTTGAACCGTGCGGGAGGTTCGCTGATCAACACGGTTGATGCTGCCAGCAGCCACCCGCTCGGCGACGTCACGCGAGGTGAGTCCTGCCTCGTTGGTCACCTAGTCGTCCGTTGACAGTTCGGCCTCGTCAACGATCATGTTCGGAATGCCGTTGTCGACGCGGTACGCCCTGTGACACGTGACACACACGAGTGCGGGAGGTTCTTGTCGCTCGCGCAACTCCCCGCCACACGCGGGGCACTGCATGATGGCAAGAAGCCGCGGCGCAATGAGCGGTGCGTTCTCCATTCAGGCTTCCCTCCCGATGATCCTGCCGAGTTCGGCGACCAGGTCGTTGACCGCTTCAGCGTCCGGCCCCTCCACATTCAAGCGTAGAACTGGCTCCGTGTTGGATGGTCTCACATTGAACCACCGATCGCCAAGATCAACGGTCAGCCCATCAAGGCGGTCCTGGGGGTGGGCCGTGTACGCGGCGGCGACCGCTGCACCTGCCCGAGCGACATCCCTCACCGAGAAGTTGATCTCCCCCGACTGGGCGTACGGCTCGTAGCGTTTGCGCAACTCTGACAACGGCACGTCGGACTCCGAGAGGACGCGAAGGAGACCGAGCATCGCCATGATCCCCGAATCCGCCCGGTAGTTGTCCCTGAAGTAGTAATGCCCGGAGTGTTCCCCACCAAAGACCGCCCCTGTCTCGGCCATCACCTGTTTGATGTAGGAGTGCCCCACCCGGGTACGCACCGCGACCCCACCAGCAGCCGCGATCGTCTCGGGCACGGCCTTTGAGCAGATCAGATTGTGAACGATCGCACTCCCGGGATGGCGTCGGAGGAACCATTCGGCGATGATCGCGGTCGTCGTACTTCCCGACAGGGGCACCGCCTGGTCATCGATGAAGAACGCCCGGTCGGCGTCTCCATCGAACGCCACGCCAAGATCGGCAGCCTCGGTTCTGACGAGTTCGGTGAGGTCGATGAGATTCTCGGGGCGGAGTGGGTCCGCGGGGTGGTTCGGGAAGGTGCCGTCCGGTTCGAGATACAAGGGGATCATCTCGGCGCTGATGCGCTCGAACACCGCAGGCAGGACGGCGCCCGCCATCCCGTTCCCCCCATCGACGGCAACCCGGAGACGGCCGATCGCCTCAGCCGAGGTGGCCTCGATCACGTGGTCGACGTACCCGGTGGTGAGATCCTCCACGGTCACGATACCAACCGTTTGGCTCGGTTCGAGGCCGGCCTCTGCCATGGCACGGATGTCACGCAACCCGGTCTCCTCCCCGATCGGGGCAGCACCCGGCTGGCAGAACTTGAGGCCGTTGTACTGGCCAGGGTTGTGGCTTGCCGTGATGACCACACCAGGAAGGCCGAGCGCCCCGGACGCGTAGTAGAGCAGATCGGTCGGGATCTCCCCGATGAGGCGCACGCTGACCCCCTGGCTGGTGATGCCCTTGATCAGTGCGTCCCTGATCTCTGGGGAGGACACCCGGCAGTCATGACCGACGATGACCTCCGTGGTGTCGACAAACGCCCCGAACGCGGCGCCGATCCGGGTCGCGATCGCCGGATTGAACTCATCGGGAACGACCCCCCGTACGTCGTACGCCTTGATGATCTTTGAGAGGTCCATGGCCAATTGAGCCCATCCACTGTCAGGGACACTGATGGGACAATCTACTTCATTCACTACACTCTGGCGCTGTGTCAACCCCGACTGAACGACTACCAGTTTCGGTGATCATCCCTGCGTATCAGGAGGAGTCTGGGATTGTCGAAGCGCTCAAGCGGTTGCTTGATGTCCTGGACATGACGGGTCGCCCGTTCGAGGTTCTCGTTGTTTCCGATGGCAGCACCGACAACACGGCACAGATGGCAAGAAGCGTTGACCGGCCCGAAGTATCGGTATATGAATACGCCGCAAACCGCGGAAAGGGGTACGCGCTGGCTGCGGGTGTTGCAAGGACCGAGCACCCCCTGGTCCTGTTCATGGACGGCGACCTTGATCTTGATCCGTCCGTCATCCCCGGCTACTTCGACCTCATCGAGTCCGGAACCGCCGACGGTGTCGTGGGTTCGAAAGTCCACCCGGATTCCGTTGTCCAATACCCATGGTCAAGACGTCTGCTGAGTCGGGTCTGGCGGTGGCTCACACGGATGCTGCTCGGGCTGGATCTTGGCGACACCCAGACCGGCTTGAAGGCGTTTCGTCGGGATCCCATGGCTGAGGTGGCCGCTGAATGTGACTCCGAGGGATTCGCGTTCGACCTGGAACTGCTATGTCGCCTCAACGATCGTGGTGCCAGCATCGTCGAAGCACCCGTCACCCTTGACTACAACTTCACCTCGACCGTTGGGGTTTCCACCGGCATGGCAGCGCTCAGAGACCTCTACCGTGTCAGCCGTTGGCGGCGTCAGCGGTTACGGGAGAACTGACGTTTCGGCGCCCACCGGAACAGCGCCCAATGTTCAATGTCTGATTCTGCGGTTCTACGCGATGATGGACCGCCAGCACCCCGGATCGCTCATCTGACACTGAGCGTGGGAACCTCCGCTACGTCAACGGTGTTTCGGGGACTCGAGACGCTTCCGCTTCGGTCGTTCCTGGCCCACCTTCACCAGCCAGTGCCTTTGAGAACACCAGGTCGCGGTACCCGGCAAGCTTCGGGAGAATGAGCAATCCGCCTGCAACAATGAGTGCCACGTTGTATCCCAGGGTTGTCAGCGGACCGAAGACTTGATCCGCTATCCACATGATGAGGGCCGACGCCACATACGCCGCGATGTTGATGGCGAAGAACCGCATCGTCTCAGAGCCCGATACTTTCCCATCCTTGAGATCGAACGTCCATCGTCGGTTGATAACGTGGGACATGAACGTCGTCAACGCAAACGCGATGGTGAAGGACGGAAACCACCCAAACCGGAGCATGAGGAATACGTTGAAGATGGCAAACGAAACGACCGTGTTGATAAGACCCACGAGTCCGACCTTGATGGCCTGAACGAACGACTCCCGGTTGGCGAATGATCCAAGGTACTTTTTCACGCAGCCGCTTTCATTCTGCGCCGTTGAACCACGGCGTACCCGATGAGCCCCGCGATCGTGAGGATCGTAAGACCTGTACCAAGGTTCTCGACCCACGTGTGACGAAACTCAAGGGCAACATCGTTCTGTGTCGGGATCACCAACATGGTCGACGGTGCAACCCGGTACACCCCATCGGCTCCGTCTGCCTTCCAGTTCGGGAAGTACGACACCTTCACCATGTGGGGAACACCAACGGCGTCGGTCGTGAACTTGACTCCGAAGTCATCGAACCCGGTGACGGTCACGGTCCCGGTCGTGTCGTACGGGCGTGGATCTTCGAGGCGTTCATCCACCTGGGTGACTCGCCGCCACTCGGGTGGTCCGTCCTCAACAAGCCACTGATCAAGGTGCTCGACGTCGTCGTACCACTCGAGCGCTGCGTCGACAAACTTCTCCTCCCCTGCCCAGACAACCGGTTCATACGACGCCACGTCCACCAACTCCGAGTCAGGAAGCTTGAAGATCGTCCATGGTGGAGCCTCAGCGAGTACCGGAAGGCCATACTCAACGGCTGCATCGGTGGCTTCCTCGGTGAAGGACACGTAATACGCAACGTCGTACAAGGCGAGATGGGGTACCGCACGCGCAAACTCCATCTGACGGTACTTCAATCCACGAACCGGGTTGGACGGGGAGCGGCTCACTTCTGATCCGTTGAGGAAATGGAACGGGGTGGTGAGGGAGCTCTCAAAGAAGACACCTTCCATCGACGGATGCCCCTCGGACCAGAACGGGAAGAGCATGAGCGCCATCGGCGTGCCGAAGTCGTTCATGTCGCTGTTGATCTCCCACATCACTCGACCATCGGGAAGTTCATCCATGGTCTTCATGAGCGCCTCGTACGCACTCCAGTTCTCCTTGCCCTCATACCCTTCGTAGTTCCATTTCACCCACCCGGGAAGGTCGTGCATCGAGAGGGCGGCTGAGGCGACCATGATGACGACGGCGACGCTGCCCGCCACCAGGACGTCCGTCTTTCGGCGTTGGTACCGTCGTGCGAACGCGACACTCCCAAGGGCGACGGCGATCCCCGCAAACACGTACATGCCGAAGAACCAGTAGGGAAGCAAGCGGGCGTTGTACAGGATCGTGTGTCCGAGATGGGCAATCACGAAATACCCGATGAGTGGGCCAACGGTCAACCACACGAGAATCCCGACTCCATCCCTGCGGAACAGTGTCCACAGGATGCCGATGATGCCAACCACGAACACGGGGACGAACTCCCCCGGTATCGGTGACCCCGGGGCGGCATCACCAACGATGTTGGTCACCGGGTTCCATCCCATGTCCGTCGTCATCCCCATCAGGACGTTGTATCCAAGGGCGAGACTCCAGAACGCGGACAACCCGAACCCGACTGCATATGAGACCACGAGACCAAGCGAACCCCGTGCCACGTGCTTGAGCCTGGTGCGGTCACCAATGAGTGCCACCAACGGAGCAGCAAGCAGCGGCAGGGTTGCGACCACCACGACGATGGTTGGGATGATGTGGGACATCGCCGTGAGTCCAAGCACGATTCCTGCCCACGGGTCGAACACGGTGCCACGTCGGTGGTTGCGCACCGCCAGCCCCACGAACAGGATCGAGAGTGCAAACGACCACGAGAAGGAGAACTCCCCGGCAAGGGTGGATTTGATGTTCGCCCCGAAGATGGAGTAGCTCTCCATGAACACGAAGAGTGACCCTGCGACGCCAGCGATCACGGCAACGTACCGCGTGAACCCTTGGAGCTTGACGAAGAAGTAGGTGCACGTGGGGAGGGCGACCAGACCGCCGATGGTGACGAGCTTGAACGCCACCCCGTACGGGAGC
>CAZULI010000021.1:12588-13026 GCA_964621095.1 uncultured Acidimicrobiaceae bacterium
GGTCAAGGAGCGTCGTGGCGAGTACCGGCAGGGGGAAGTAGAAGTACAGGGCAGGGAACCCTGCGTACCAGTCCATGCTCCATCCAAGGATGCGACCCGACGGGAGGAGATCCTCAAGGAGCACTTTCGGCAGCAGCACGTGGGCACCCATGTCCCCACCCGTGGGCGTGTTGGCAACGAGGAGGTACGGGAAACGCCACATCGAGAGCGGACCATCCCCGAGTGGCCCGAGGACTCCTGACATGGTGAAGAGGATGAGAACGGTCGGGGCTGCGATCGCCGCTACGACGAACCACTTGGGAACCACACGACCCGGTGTGATCGGTCCGGGGACCTCATCAGTCAGGACGGGGGGCTCAGGGGGGGCTTGGATGGCCATGGGGGGAGATTAGGTGCTTGACCCAACCAGCAACTGATCCTGACCTGCGTCAGTCGCTG
>CAZULI010000022.1:0-12885 GCA_964621095.1 uncultured Acidimicrobiaceae bacterium
CTTCGATCGACCGGAAGGTCTCCGGGTGTTTGATCTCGAGGACTTCCTTCCCAGTGCGGCGCTCCTTCTCTCGTTTGGTCCGCTGGCCGCGTTGGCGAGAGTCGCACAAGCCCACAACTCGGTGTTGAAGAGCAGCGCCGTTGCAGCGTGTCTCCAAGCTGAGATCGAGGAACCCGGTTCATGCACCGAACTCGACCGGTAGGGGGCATCCGTTTCGCGTCCGATGGTACGCATGATGATCCATGGTCACGGTGCACGTGATACCGTCCCGGCATGCAAGGGCATCACGGCGTCTCACCATATGAGGATCGGTTCGGGTTCGCACGCGGGCTGCGTATCGGGGACCGCATCGAGGTTGCCGGCACCGCACCAGTTCCACGCCCGGGTGAACCGCTTGCCGAGGATGCGTACGGTCAGATGATGCGTTGTGGCGAGATCGCAAGGGAGACCATCGAGGCCCTCGGCGGGTCGATGGACGGTGTCATCAGGACCCGCATGTTCATCACGGACCCGTCCGACGCTGACGAGGTCGGACGAGCTCACAAGGAGTGTTTCGGTGCCTCTGAGCCGGTAGCAACCATGGTCGTGGTTGCCACCCTCGTCGACGCGGCATGGAAGGTCGAGATCGAGGTCGAGGCAGTGGTGGGTCACGGATCATCCATTCCCGGTTTCGCATAGGACGTGGACCTCGGCGGGATCAAGGTGATCCAAGGCGCCATCGAGGTTCACGGATGGAAGCATCGCGAGTACCGCCACAAACCGCTATCATCCCGACGGGCACTCGCCCGATCACTTACCCACGTAGGAAAGTACCTCGTGAGCAACACTCAGAATGTTGTAGATGAATACGGCACGCATGCCACGGACACGGGTTCCCCCGAGGTTCAGGTTGCATTGCTGACGCAACGCATCAACCACCTGACCGAGCACTTGAAGATCCACAAGAAGGATCATCACAGTCGGCGGGGTCTGTTGATGATGGTTGGGAAGCGTCGGCGTTTGCTTCGGTATCTCCAGGAACAGGACGTGGAGCGGTACCGAACCCTGATCGCACGATTGGGCCTGCGTCGCTGACCGAGATGAACCCAAGGGGGCTTCCGCCACCTTGCGCCATGCTTGGTCCGTGACGAACCACCGGAGGATTCGCATCAGTTGACAGTGGTGTGTATTCGAGGCACCACTCGAGTACTGACCACTGCCAATTGTGTGTTCCTCCCTTACAGAAGGAGAAACGCGTGGCAGAGACCACCGTTCGCCAGCGCGTCGGAGAAGTGGAGATCTCTCTCTCAGCCGGCAAGCTCGCACAACTCGCTGATGGTGCCGTCGTGGCGCGCATCGGCAACACCGAGGTCCTCGTGACCGCAACCGCAAGTCGGAGTCTTCGTGAAGGCGTCGATTTCTTCCCCCTCACCGTTGACGTCGAGGAGCGGACGTACGCCGTTGGGCGTATCCCCGGTTCCTTCTTCCGCCGTGAAGGCCGTTCAACCGAGAAGGCGATTCTGACGTGTCGCCTCATCGACCGTCCGCTGCGCCCGAACTTTGCCGACGGGTACCGCTACGACACCCATGTCGTTGCAACGATCCTCGCCGCAGATCTCATTCATCCCCACGACGTCCTCGCTGTCAACGGGGCATCGGCCGCTCTCACCATCAGCCCCATTCCGTTCGAAGGTCCCATTGGTGCCGTCCGGTTGGCGCTCATCGACGGAGGCTGGGTCCCATTCCCGACGTACGAACAGGGTGAGGAAGCCGTGTTTGAGATCGTGGTTGCCGGAAAGCGCAACGCTGCCGGCAGCATCGACATCTCGATGGTTGAGGCCGGTGCCTCCGAGGAGGGGTACCGCATGGTGCTCGCGGGTGCTCAGCCATCCGATGAAGCAACCGTCGCGGGTGGCCTTGAGGTCGCCAAGGAGTACATCGCGGCGTTGATCGATCTCCAGCTCGAACTCGCCGAGAAGCTTGGTGCGCCAGAGCCCGTCGAGTGGACGTTCCTGTCTGATTACTCAGACGAGATGTACGCCAGGGTCGAAGGACTCGCCAAGTCGAAACTTGAGGCGCTTGGCACCATCGTCATGAAGCACGAGCGGCAGAACGCCGAGGCAGCCGTCAAGGAGGAGGTGCTTGCAGCACTTGGGCTTGACGCAGACGACAAGGACGCACTCACGCAGGCAAAGGCCGCGTTCTCGAAAGTCCAGAAGAACGTCATGCGTTCGAGAGTGGTGGCACAGCGCGTCCGCATCGATGGTCGTGCAACCGATGAGATCCGCACCCTGACCGCAGAGGTCGGGGTTGTCCCCGGCATGCATGGTTCAGCGATCTTCCAACGTGGGGAGACCCAGGTCCTCAACGTCACGACGCTCGGCATGCTCAAAATGGAGCAGATGCTTGACACGATCTCGCCTGAGGACTCAAAGCGGTACATGCACCACTACAACATGGCGCCGTTTGCCACGGGCGAGGCGGGGTTCATGCGTGGTCCCAAGCGTCGTGAGATCGGCCACGGAGCCCTTGCCGAGAAGGCACTCCTCCCAGTCATCCCGCCAGCTGAGGACTTTCCGTACGCATACCGGCTCGTGTCCGAGGTGCTCATGTCCAACGGTTCGTCCTCGATGGCGTCGGTCTGTGGATCGTCGTTGTCCCTGATGGACGCCGGTGTTCCGATTCACGCCCCGGTTGCCGGTATCGCGATGGGTCTCATCCATCACGACGATGAGTTCGTCACCCTGACGGACATCCTCGGGGTTGAGGACCATCTCGGTGACATGGACTTCAAGGTTGCCGGTACCCGTGAGATGATCACGGCACTCCAGCTTGACACGAAGATCGAAGGTCTCCCTGCCAGTGTCCTCATTGCCGCGATGACCCAGGCTCATGACGCCCGGATGTTCATTCTCGACACCATGAAGGCGTGCATTGCGGAGCCTCGTGCCGAGCTTGCCGCCACGGCACCGAAGATCGAAGCGGTGATGATCCCCAAAGACAAGATCGGTGAGGTCATCGGTCCGAAGGGGAAGACGATCCGTGAGCTCGAGGAGGAGACCGGTGCCTCCATCGACATCGACGATGACGGCACGATTCGTGTTGGTGCCCCCGACTCTGCATCCCTCAACCTTGCAAAGGAACGGATTCTTGCGATCGGGTTCCCGCCAGAGGCCAAGGTCGGTGAGGTCTACGACGGGGAAGTTGTCAACGTCACCAAGTTTGGTGCGTTCGTCAACATCCTGCCCGGTCGGGATGGTCTCCTGCACATCTCCAAGATCGGTGGCGACGCACGCATTGAGCGGGTCGAGGACGTGCTCAATCTTGGCGACGCCGTCAAGGTCATCGTTCGTGAGATCGATGATCGCGGCAAGGTCTCTCTTGACATGGCTGACGCCCCATCAAGCAGTGCCAGCACGGGGGAAGGGTCCGACGAGCCTCACCAGGAGCGGTCCGAGGACCATCGCCGTGATCGTGGCGAGCGACGCAACGACCGCAACGACCGCAACGATCGTGACTCGGGTTCGCGGCGTGACCGCAACCGGGACCGTGGCGACAAGGCAGATCATCACTCGGACCGATCCGCAGCAGAGACGGGGACCCAGAAACCGGGTCGCAAGGTCGTCTCCTTCGAGGACGAGTTCGAAGCAGGAAAGTAGGGGAGCGCTCGGCGCCCAGCCGAACCCTCCAGCCAGAAGGACCAGCTCATGCGAGCTGGTCCTTCTGTTGTCCCTTGGTGTTGGCAATTGTCTCCCTCAAGGCTGAGTCAGTAGTGTGGAACCCCAGCGCCAGGGGAGTACCACAACGTGTATCAGCCAGAACTTGAGACCATGCCGAGGGCGGCGAAGCGCCGACTGCAGGACGATCGGCTCGTGTCCTTGGTGGATCGCCTCAAGGCGTCCGACACGCCGTACTGGAAGAACAAGATGTCCGGTGTCGGTGAGATCCGTTCCGTTGACGACATCACGGCGCTGCCGTTCACGATCAAGTCCGAGATGCGTGATGCGTTCCCCTACGGCATGTTGACCGTGCCGGTGGGTGACTGCAACCGGATCCACGCGTCGTCGGGGACGTCGGGGAAGCCGACGATCGTTGCGTACACGAAGCATGATCTCGGAGTGTTTGCCGAGGTGAACGCCAGGGTGCTCGGGTGTGCTGGGGCGCACCCCGATGACGTCTTCCACATCGCCTATGGGTACGGTCTCTTCACGGGTGGTCTCGGACTTCACGGGGGTGCCGAGTTGTTCGGCGTCACTGTTGTTCCCGCATCGGGTGGAAACACCGTCTTCCAAGCTGAGTTGCTCGCCGACCTCGGAGCGCGAGGGTTCTGTGCGACACCGTCGTTCTCGTTGCTGCTTGCGGAGCGGGCCGAAGCAGCGGGTCTCATGGGGGAGATGAAGGTGGAGTACGGGGTGCTCGGTGCTGAGCCGTGGTCTGAGTCGATGCGAGTCAAGATTGAGGAGGCGTGGGGGATTGACGCTCTTGACGTGTATGGGTTGTCTGAGGTGATTGGTCCTGGGGTGGCGATGGAGTCGGTGGCGGGGAAGGGTGCTCCGTTCATCTTTGATGATCATTTCTTCCCTGAGATCGTCGATCCACAGACGGGGGAGCCGGTTGAGCGCGGCGAGTTCGGCGAGTTGGTGATCACGACGCTGACCAAGGAGGCGTTGCCGGTGATCCGGTACCGGACGGGGGATATCACGCGGTTTGTTGATGAGCCTTCGGGGTGTGGGAGGACGTTTCAGCGGATGGATCGGATTGCTGGTCGGGCGGATGACATGTTGATCATTCGTGGGATCAACATCTTTCCGTCTGAGATTGAGGCGGTGATTCTTGCTGAACCCGGGGTGTCTGGGCAGTGGGCGATCGTGCTCGACAAACGCGAGACCATGGTGAAGATGCATGTTCGGTGCGAACTTGCACGCGACGAGGACATCCCACAACGCGACACCATTCGCGAACGGGTTGAGGCAGCTCTCTACACTCGTCTGCGGTCCCGGACCTCGGTGCTCATCGGTGATCCCGGCTCGATGCCGAGACCCGAGACGGGGAAAGCGAAGCGAGTCTTTGAACAGATCGACGACCGGGATCCACTCGTCTGAGAACGGCGAGCGGTTGTGCCGCCCCTCGCTCATTCGCTAGTGTCGCGAACGAGCCGATCAGGGGAAGCGCTCCACCGTGTTCCAGTCCGACATTGAGACCATGTCCGCCGTGGACAAGCGCCGTCTCCAGGACGACCGCCTTGTCCGGCTCATGGATCGGCTCAAGGCGTCCGAGGTTCCGTACTGGCAGGAGAAGATGCGCCACGTCGGGGAGGTGACCTCGATTGCGGACATCACAAACCTCCCTTTCACGGTGAAGGCGGAGCTGCGTGATGCGTTTCCCTACCGCATGCTGACGGTCCCCGTCTCAGCGTGCAACCGAATCCACGCGTCGTCGGGAACGTCGGGGAAGCCGACGATTGTTGCGTACACAAAGCATGACCTTGACGTCTTCGCCGAGGTGAACGCCAGGGTGCTCGGGTGTGCGGGAGCCCGCCCAAACGACGTCTTCCACAATGCTCACGGGTACGGCCTCTTCACCGGAGGTCTCGGACTTCACGGGGGTGCCGAGTTGTTCGGCGTCACCGTCGTCCCCGCATCGGGCGGCAACACCATCTTCCAGGCCCATCTCATGGCGGATCTGGGTGCCCGCGGCTACTGCGCGACGCCATCGTTCTCACTCCTGCTCGCCGAGCGGGCGCAGGAGGCGGGTCTCATGGACCGGATCAACCTTGCGTACGGCATCCATGGTGCTGAGCCGTGGTCTGAGTCGATGCGGGTCAAGATTGAGGAGGCGTGGGGGATTGACGCTCTTGACGTGTATGGGTTGTCTGAGGTGATTGGTCCTGGGGTGGCGATGGAGTCGGTGGCGGGGAAGGGTGCTCCGTTCATCTTTGATGATCATTTCTTCCCTGAGATCGTCGATCCACAGACGGGGGAGCCGGTTGAGCGCGGCGAGTTCGGCGAGTTGGTGATCACGACGCTGACCAAGGAGGCGTTGCCGGTGATCCGGTACCGGACGGGGGATATCACGCGGTTTGTTGATGAGCCTTCGGGGTGTGGGAGGACGTTTCAGCGGATGGATCGGATTGCTGGTCGGGCGGATGACATGTTGATCATTCGTGGGATCAACATCTTTCCGTCTGAGATTGAGGCGGTGATTCTTGCTGAACCCGGGGTGTCTGGGCAGTGGGCGATCGTGCTCGACAAACGGGGAACGATGGTGGAACTGGTCGTGCGCTGTGAGCTCGCTGGAGTTGACCGCTTGCCGCAACGAGACACCATCCGTGCACGCCTCGAAACCGGACTGCGGTCACGTCTCCGGTCGCGAACCTCGGTGCTCATCGGTGATCCCGGTTCGATGCCGAGACCCGAGACGGGGAAAGCGAAACGAGTCTTCGAACAGATCGACGACCGGGATCCACTCCTGGTCGGTTGACCAACCGGGGGTGTCGGGGCGGCGGTCCTTCACTCCAGAACGAACGTGAGTTTCATGTCGACCCGGAAGTGCTTGATGGTGCCGTCTTCTGCAAGTTCGACCTTGTGTTCGGAGATCCACGCACCGCGGATTCCTTCGATCGACTTCTGTGCCTGGGCGATGCCCTTGCGGATTGCATCCTCGAAGGATCCGGGGGATGTTGACGTGATCTCGATCACTTTGGCAACTGACACGTGGGACGCTCCTTGTGGTAGACCCATCCTGTGAGCAATCTACCTTGTGATCTGGCGGTTCGCCCAATTCCCTGTGTCCTGACCCTTGATCACTCCATTTGTAATCGAACACATGTTCGATTACCCTGTCCTTCCAGCGGATGACACCACGCTGGAGAGCCAACCAGAGGACACAGTCGTGGTCACCAATCTGCACCAAGACGCGTACCCAGGGTATGAACCCACCGTGACGGTGGGTTCCAGCCCACAGAATGACGGGATCTTCCGACTGGACCCCGGAGAGGTGGCAGGCCTCTCGGGCATCCCCGGCTCAGGGCTGACCCGGATCGGGTTGGCACTCCTCGCCCCCCATGCAACCAAGGGGTGCATCGCCTGTATCGATGTACGCGGATGGATGAGCCCTGCTCCTGCATGGGAGATGGGGATTGATCCTGCCCGGTTGGTCGTCATACGCAGCGGGGACATCACTGCATGGGGAAGGATCGTGGCAACGCTGCTTGCGGGTGTTGGAGGGGTGTACGCCGAGGTCCCTCGGGGGGTCAAGGATGCGGCACTCCGCAACCTCGTTGCCAAGGCACGTACCCAACGAACCCCACTGGTCCTTCGCCCCATTGCGGGGGAACTCCCGAGTGGGATGGTCCACCTGCACCTCAAGGCCAGGGAGATCACCTGGTTCGGGACCGAGGCAGGCCATGGGCGCCTCAGGACGAGACGAACCCTGCTCGACGCCTCAGGCAAAGCGATGCGGGGGATGGAACGAACCATTGAAGTAGAGGATGATGGAACGAACAATCTGCGTGTGGTACCCCACCTGGGCACTCAGACATCCAGACGTCTCGCATGATCAACCTGCTCAGGCGGTTGATGGAACAAACAAGGTGATCGCGCGAAACGAACTCGCCGCCGAGGCAGGCGTCACCGTGGGAATGCAGCAGAGGTCCGCTGAGGCGATCTGTCCGACCATCGTGACCATCGTCTGTGACATGACAGCGGACATGACTCGGTTCGAGCCGGTCGTTTCCTCCATCGAATCGATCGTCCCCCGTGTCGAGGTGGCTTCCCCCGGTCTCATGTTCATTCCGATCAGTGGAGCGGTCCGCTACTACGGAGGGGAGGGACCACTTGTTGAGCGTGTCTCGAAAGAACTGTCCGAGTTCGGCGGGGATCATCGGATCGGGTTGGCTGCAGGTCCGTTCGCCGCGCTCCAAGCAGCACGCGCAACCACCATCGAAGCTCCCGAGCTGATCATCACCGACGACGCTGCGTTCCTCGCTTCCCTTGATATCGGAACCCTGGGAAGCGATGATCTCGCCGCAACATTCCGCTGGCTCGGCATCACCACCCTCGGATCCCTTGCTAATCTCCCAAGACAGGCGATCGTGTCACGTTTTGGTAGCCAGGGCATCGACGCTCACCGTATTGCACAAGGGGGTGATCGCAGCGTCGATCCCCGAGCGATCCCGCAGGATCTCTCGGTCGAGGCGAGGTTCGATCCTCCGATCAATGACGTTGAGCAGGTCTCGTTCTCAGCCAGAACGCTCTCGCAGCGGTTGATCTCTGATCTGGCGGGTTCCGGGGTTGCCCCCCATCGGGTGGTGGTGACGGCAACCGCAGGGGATGGGACGGTCAGGGCTCGGACATGGCGCAGCAGCGACCCCTTCAACGATCAGACGCTTGCTGACCGGATCCGTTGGCAGCTTCGGGCATGGATCGATGGAGTGTCATCGGGTGTGCGTGGCGGTCTTGTGGCGCTCCGGCTCCAACCGGCTGATCTCTCGGGATCCGGAAGGCAGATGGCACTGGAGGAGGATGTCAGATCTCACGACGATATGCAGCGTGACCTTGTCGAAGTCCAGGCGATCGCGGGGAGTGACAATCTCTTGGTGGGGTCCCCTCAAGGCGGGAGAGACCCCGACCAGCGGGTGCACTGGACACGGTGGGGGGAGGACCCTGGACCCCACCCACATGATCCGCAGGCCCCGTGGCCCGGCCAGATCCCCTCGCCTGCGCCGGCGCTCATCCCACCAGACCCCGTCCCCTTCGGTGTTTCGTGGGTGGATGGGATGCCGGAGTCGGTTCGTCTGAAGAGCCGCTGGGAACCGGTGTTGTCGTGGGCTGGACCATGGCGTCATGTGGGGAGATGGTGGAGCGGAGAGCCAGCGACAGATCGGTACCAGATCGTCACCTCAACCGGAGCGTATCTCTGTGAGGTCAGGGAGGGGTCGACGTACCTCATCGGGGTCTATGACTGAGGAAGCGCTCCGCACACTCCTTGTACCGCGGGTGTCAGCCGTGAAGTTCCTGGTACGTCGTGGTGATTGCTTCCTCGGTGGTCTGCATCAGCGAGTTGAGGTTGTCCTTGTTCGTGAGGTCGGCGGTCTCGATGGGTGGCAGAACCCGGATCCTGGCATCACCGGCATAGAAGAGTTTGCTCCCGCGGGTTGAGATGCGATCCGTTCCTTCGATGACAACGGGGAGGATGGGGAGGCCGGTGTCGATCGCGATGCGGAACGCCCCCTTCTTGAAGGGGAGGAGCGCATCTCCTCCACTGCGTGTTCCCTCGGGGAAAACAATCAAGGAGTGACCCCGTTCGACCGCGAGTTTGACACCATCGTTGATCGCCTGCCGGCTGGAACCTCCTGCTTGTCGGTCAACTTCGACGATGCCGATCCTGCGCATGGCGGGCGCGACGAGTGGAATCTTGAACAGTTCCTTCTTGGCAAGGAACCGCCCATCGATCGGAAGGACGTAAAAGAGCAGTGGAATGTCGAACGCCGACAGGTGATTGGAGACAACGACGTAACAGGTTTGTGGATCGACATGTTCAATCCCTTCGACCGTGAAATGGACGGGAGGGATTCGGAGGAAGATCCTGCCCCAACGCTTGACGATACGCCCGAAGATCGGTGAAGCTGGCCGGTAGAAGCCGTACACGATGATGAACGTGGCGTACCCCATCGTGAGCAGGAAGAACAAGGGAACGAAGATGAACGTGCGGACAGCGGCGATCAACATCTTTGGCATCTCCATAGCGTAGACGTGATCGGGAAGGCGACCATGTGAGACGGATCTCGATTGATGCGGCACGGCGTATTGCACTCCACGCCCAAGGGTTCGGTGACCGAACGCCGTCCGGACGTGTCGATGTACGGCATCTGCGCAGGGTCATGCAACGGGTCGGCGTGGTGCAGCTTGACAGCGTCAATGTTGCGGTGCGGGCGCACTACATGCCGTTCTTCTCGCGCCTCGGGCCGTACGACCGATCCATGCTCGACCGATGGCTGAACACGAGTGGGGAGCACTTCGAGTACTGGGCTCACGAGGCCTCGGTGCTCCCGATCGATCGATACCCCCTGTGGCGATGGCGGATGATGCAGATGCAGCCGTGGCCGCGTGCACGTGCGCTGCTTGCGGCCCATCCCGGGGTGCTCGACGATGTCAAGCGTCAGGTGGTCGAGCATGGGCCGTTGACGGTGCGGGACCTCGATGCGCCCGCCACGCGATCGGAAGCCTGGTGGGGGTACGGCCCCGGCAAGACAGCTCTTGAGGTGCTCTTCGCCCAGGGTGTTCTCACCGCGTCGCGCACGGAGAACTTTCTTCGTTTGTATGACATCCCCGAGCGGTCCATCCCGGAACATCTCCTGGTGGCATCCCCGGCATCGGAACACGACGCGTATCGAGCGCTGCTCATGGCGGCACTCCGACACCATGGCGTCGGGACCATCCGTGACATCGTCGACTACTTCCGCCTGAACATCGCAACGGCCCGTCCGATCATTGCGTCGCTGGTGAAGGAGGGGCGGATGGTCGAGGTTGCGGTCGACGGGTGGCGGGATCCGGCGTACCTTGACCCGGATGCGGTGCAGCCCCGAAGCGTTTCGGCAACCACCCTCCTCAGCCCGTTCGATCCCGTGGTGTGGTACCGGGAGCGGGCAGAACGGCTCTTCGATTTCCGGTATCGGATTGAGATATACGTTCCCGAACATCGCCGAGTCCACGGGTATTACGTCCTTCCGCTGATGGTTGACGGGGTGTTGGCCGCCAGGGTGGATCTCAAAGCGGATCGTGAACGCGGCGTCCTCCTCGTCCGGTCGGCGTTTGTCGAGGACGGCGTTGATCAACACCACGCGGTCGCGTCCCTCGCCGGTGAGCTCGAACGGTTTGCGGGTTGGCTCGGTCTCCCCGGGATCGAGGTTGGTTCCCGAGGCAACCTGAGTGGTGCCCTCCGGCGTTCGATGTAGGGTGCACACGGGTCTGATGTCGCACCGGAACACGCTGCGATCGTGCCGGGTTGACAGCGTCCTGTCCCACCTACCGTATGGAGTGCGGTGCGAGGAGGTGCGGCGGTGAGTGACATTCGGGCTGAGAAGAAGGCGATTCGGGACGCGGTGCGGGATGTTGCCCGCGCCGTGCACACGGACGCCGTGGTGGGGCATCTCAAGGCGTGGCCACCACTTCGAGGACGGGTGATGACGTATCTCGCCATGGGGGATGAGATCGATCTTGCCGGTCTTGGAACCCTCGACCAGTGTGAGTTTCTCGCTCCCAGGATCGACGAAAACAACACACTCGCCATCCACCGCTTGCTACCGGATGAACTCGTCCGGCACAAGTATGGGTTCGACGAGCCGAGTGAGACCAGCCCCACGGTGCTCCCCGATGATGTCGATGTGGTCCTGGTTCCGGGGCGTGCGTTCGACGTTGCCGGAAACCGCCTTGGCCGGGGTGCCGGCTACTACGACAATCTGATCTCCCGTCTTCCAAAAGGTGTTGCCCTTGTCGGGATCACGGTGGATGCAACCATTGTTGACCACATCCCGACCGAGTCCCACGACCAGCAGGTCCATTGGCTGGCAACTGAGTCGGGGGTTTGCCGTGTGGGTAGCGCGCTTCCCGAGGACACGGAACGGTTTGTGCAGGCGGCGGTCGCGGCAGGCATTGCGGCCGCCCCCATCCGGTTCCCCGAGGGCACCAAGACATCCCAGGATGCAGCGAACGCGATTGGCTGCGATCTGGGTGCGATCGCAAAGAGCCTGGTGTTCCTGGTCGATGACAAGCCTGTTCTCGTCATCGCATCAGGCGACCGCCGCATCGACGAGGCGAGGCTTGCGTCCATCATGGGGGCGAAGAAAGCGCACCCCGCCCCGATGAGCCAGGTGCGTGAGATCACGGGGTACGCCGTGGGAGGAACACCCGCCGTTGGTCACCAAACCCCCCTCCCCACGCTCCTTGATACGAGTCTGGGACGGTACCGCTGGGTCTGGTCAGCAGCGGGCACCCCCGAGACGGTCTACCCGGTCTCCCTTGAGCGACTGGTGGATGCCACCCACGCCCGGATGGTGTCGCTGACCACCGAGGAGTAGCAGCGCCCGGTGGGAGGTCCTTCCCCCGGCTTTTGGCTAGTCATCCAGTGGAATCGCTTGACGTTCGTCGATCGTCAGTGTGATCGGTGTCGAGATCACCGGTGGATCATCCATCAGGAACGAGACGTGATCCTTCGACCCATCCAACGCCACCGTGACCACGTAGCGTCCATCGGTGAACGTGGTGTCAAGCACGGTGCCGGTGTACCTCCCTTGGTCGTCCCTGCGGATGGCCGCCATCGGGAGTGAGAGTGCCCGACCGCTTCCGAGGCCATCAACCATGATGTTGGGGTGACCGATGAGGGCGGCAATCGAGACGGTTCCGGGATCACTCCACACCTGCTGCGGGGTACCGATGCGGGCAACCGCACCGTCCACCAGCACAGCCATCCGGTCAGCGAAGGCAAACGCTTCTCCACGGTCATGGGTGACATACAGCGACGTTGTTCCAAGATCCTGGACGATGTGGCGCATGTGCTCGAGCAACGACCCACGCAGGGCAAAGTCGAGTGAGCCGAGTGGTTCATCAAACATGACGACGGTCGGTTCGGGCGCGAGGGTCCTCGCCAGGGCAACCCGCTGTTGCTCACCGCCCGAGAGCGTTGTGGCATCCCTCGACTCGAACCCCCCGAGACCGACCAAGTCCAGCAGTTCACGGGCTCGGGCCAACCGTTCGGTACGGCCAACCCCCTTCATGCGGAGCCCGAACGCGATGTTGTCGGCGACGTTCATGTGTGGAAAGAGTGCGTAGTCCTGAAACATCAATCCGATGCCTCGCTGGTGCGCGGGGAGATGGGAGATCTCTGTGCCGTCGATGATGATCGAGCCGG
>CAZULI010000023.1:0-12829 GCA_964621095.1 uncultured Acidimicrobiaceae bacterium
GGTGAGCGCTGCGATCGCATCGAACGGTTCATCGTTGGCCACGATGCGCAGATTGGGGAGGCGTGTCCGCCAATCAGAGGTGAGGCGCCCCACTGCAGTGGAGGCGTAGTGGATGCTCCCGAACCTGAGCTTTGCGTACGGCTTTGTCTCAGCTGCTTGCACGACGTCGGCATCGAACCCGACGCCGACCGAGAACGTTGCCACCTGCTCGATGTGGGTGTCGCCATGGGTCGCGGTGATGTGGGCGACGCGCGTCGGGTGTGGGTCGTAGGTTGTGGCGGCGTGGGCAGCTTTCTCAGGGTTCGAGGGAACGCCGAGAATGCGGGCAAGCACATTGGTTGTGCCGGCAGGGATCAAGCCAAGTGCCGTATCGGATCCCGCGAGGCCATTGGCAACGTGATGGGCAACCCCGTCCCCGCCCATGGCGAAAACGACGTCAACGCCATCGGCGACCGCCGCGGTGGTGTGTTGGATCGTGTCGAGGCCGCTCACCGGCCACTCGGTCACGAGATCAAACACCCCCGACAAAGTGTTGGCAACAGTGCGGAACAGGCCCCCGGTGAACTGGGAGGCTGACGGGTTGGCGATGAGAACCGCGCGACGCATCAGGTGAGGGTATCGGAGACCCATGCCCAGGGGTTAGTTGGCGAGGAGTTTCTCCACCTGGTCACGCAGGTCAAGTGGCCTGAACGGCTTGGTCATGAACGCGTCGGCGCCGCCTTTGGCCGCACGATCTGCCATCTCCGGTTGTGCGTGGGCCGTCAGGACCAGCACCTTGAGGAACTCAGTGGCCGGATCGGCCCGCAGTTGCCGCAGTACTTCCCAGCCATCAAGGCCAGGGAGGCCGATGTCGAGAACGATGACGTCAGGCATGGTTTCACGGATCGCCTCAATCCCCGTCATGCCGTCAGCAAAGGAGGAGATGGCGACATCAAGCACACGAAGACACACCTCAATGAGCCTCCGAACGGAGGCGGAATCCTCGATGATGAGCACGTGTGATTGCCCCATTGATGCCATATCGGCACGAAACGGCTCAGCTGCAGTCAATTTTTGGACATCCCCGCCATGGACCTCGTTTTCACGCCGTAGCCTGTTTGGTACTGGTCGATGTTCAGGAGGCAACGTGCTCACCCCCTATGCCCCGGAGCCGTATTCAGATTTCTCGGATCCAACGAGTGCCGCTCGATACCGGGAAGGACTCACCACGGTTGCAGCGAGTCTTGGTGAGCGCGCCCTCCTCGTTGTTGGCGACCAACACATCGATACGAACGACTCCATCGAGTCGGTGAATCCGTCAAGCCCTGCCGAGATTGTCGGTACGGCCGCCTCGGCAACGACGGATCACGTTGACCAAGCGATTGCCACAGCGTGGCGTGCGTTTGAGGGTTGGTCACGCACGACGGCGAGGGAACGTGCCGAACTGATCCATCGGGTCGGCGACCTGATGCTGGAGCGCAAGTTCGAGTTCGCTGCATGGGAGTCGTACGAAGCGGGGAAGAACTGGAGCGAGGCAGAGGCAGATGTGGCCGAAGCCATCGACTTCTGCCGGTACTACGCACACCAGGCCCTCCATCTGGATGCGCCGGTTCCCGTGGTTCAGATCGAAGGGGAGACCAACACCTCGGTCCTCCAACCGATCGGCGCCGGGGTTGTGATTCCTCCATGGAACTTCCCCCTTGCCATTCCGGTGGGGATGGTGATGGGACCGGTGGCGGCAGGCAACACCGTGATTCTCAAACCGGCATCCAACACGCCATTGATTGCGTGGGCGTTCATGAAGGTCCTCGATGAGGCAGGGATGCCGCCGGGGGTCATCAACTTTCTTCCGGGGTCGGGTGGCGCAATCGGTGATGCCCTCGTGGACCACCCTCGGACGAGATTCGTGAACTTCACCGGATCGAAGGAGGTCGGTCTGCGCATCGCGCAACGGGCTGCCGAGGTGGGAGCGAGTCAGAAGTGGTTGAAACGTGCATACCTTGAGATGGGTGGCAAGGACGCCATCATCGTTGATGACACGGCTGACCTCAAAGCAGCTGCCGCTGGTGTCGTGCGTTCCGCGTTCGGGTTCCAGGGCCAGAAGTGCTCTGCGTGCAGCCGACTGATCGTGTTTGACTCAGTTCACGACGAGCTCGTTGCAACCATTGTGGAGATTGCATCCGAGCTGACGATCGGGCCAGCGGTGGAGAACCATCCGATTGGCCCTGTCATCTCATCGGCCCAGCACGCCACGATCATGGCGGAGATCGAGGCCGGCAAACAGGAAGCAACCCTCGTGACCGGTGGTCGTGCGATCGACCAGGATGGCGGCTACTACATCGAGCCGACGGCCTTTGTCGATGTCCATCCCGATGCCCGGCTCGCCCAACACGAGATCTTCGGCCCGGTGCTCTCGGTTCTCAAGGTCGCTGACTTTGATGAAGCCCTCGCCGTTGCCAACGGAACCGAGTTCGGCCTCACCGGTGGTGTGTACTCCAATAACGAACAGCGTCTCATGCGGGCCAAACAGGAGTTCCACGTGGGGAACCTGTATCTGAACCGCAAGATCACAGGAGCCCTCGTTGGGGTCCAACCGTTTGGTGGGTTCAACATGTCAGGATCCAACGCCAAGGCTGGTGGACCCGAGTATCTCCGCCTGTTCATGGAGATGAAGTCGATCGCACAACACGATCAATAGTTCCCATCTGGGAACGGTCAGCCGGTGTAGGTATGCCACACGACGACGTTGCCAAGCGTGTCCATGAGCATTGCAGTGTCGCCTCCATTCGACCAGACAGCCTGATCGGAGCACCAGTACACCGCGCCGGTGGGACCACCACTACACCCGGTCACCACCGTGACGGTGTCACCGGGACTGAGGACGAGGCGTGACCCAAAGGTGAAGCGGTTCGTTGAGGACTCGTCGCGCAACGTCCACCCACCGATCGGCACCTTGTCGTACCCCTCGTTGATGAAGGTGATGTACTCGCCCGAGAGGGCGTCTGCATCCGGCCCATCCGGGTCAAAGACAAGTGCAGAGACCCGGATGACGGGACGATCCGCCGTGATTCCCTCGTCGTTGCCGCACGCGTACGTGCCCCACATTCCATAGCCGGACTGAAACGCCCGAGCTTCAAGGGCTTTGAGGGTTGGCGCCACCTCGGATCCGTCCTGGAGACCGACGGCGTGGCCCGTTTCAACGAGCACCGAGTTCACGAACGTTGGCGATTCGGCTGCGTCGAGGTAGACGTAGCGCAGGAGCCGTCCGTAGGCGTCGACATCGTCTGGTCCCTCGATCAGGAGCACGTTCTGGTCGCTCACGAGCGAGGTCAGGAACGCCTTTGACTCCGCTCCCCAGCACTCATCCATCTCAGGCGCATTGATCCCGAGGAGGCGCACGTCCGCGGATACGCCGTCAAGGTCGACTTTGATCGTGTCCCCATCAACCACCTCGGTGACATGTCCGACGACCCTGACCTCAGGCGGAGGGAGGGTCTGGGTGGTGGTTGTGACGATCTCAACGCCAGGAAGCGTGGTCGACGTCGTCGTGGTCTCCATGAACTCCGGGGCCTGGGGGCGTGAGTTGCAGCCGACAACCACCAAGGCTGTCATGATCAGGAGGATGACGAGACGACTGCGCACGATGCAACGGTACAAGCGGTTTCGGGAAAGTCGTTCCACGCTCCCGCGGCCCGCGGTGCATGCTTCTAGGATCGAGTGGCACACCGCTCGACATCGGAGGAGCAATGCCGGATCTGTTCAACCTCTCTGGGAAGACGTCGATCGTGACCGGGGGGAACAGCGGCATCGGACGTGGCATCGCCCGAGCGCTCGCCGGAGCAGGAGCACAGGTGGCGATCTGGGGTCGGAACCAGAAACGCAACGAAGCCACCGTTTCGATGATTCAGGCCGACGGTGGAGACGCGGTGGCGTTTGGAGTCGATGTCTCGGATGAAGGCGGAGTGGTTGAGGCGTTCCAGGCAACCATCGAGACGTTCGGAAAGGTCGATTCGGTGTTCGCCAATGCGGGGATCCCTGCAGGGTCAACGCGATTCCATGAGATCTCAGCCGAGTCGTGGCGGCGGATGCTCGGGGTGAACCTGGACGGGGTGTTCTGGACGTTTCGGGAGGCACTCAGACACATGCAACCGCGCGGTGAGGGATCGCTGGTCGTCACCTCCTCCATCACCGCTGATCTTGGCTTCCCCCGTGGCGAGGATTATGCGGCGACGAAGGCCGCCGTTCGGGCCCTGGTACGAGGCATCGCGGCTGAGTACGGTCGGTACGGCATCCGCGCAAACGCGATCGCCCCTGGTTGGGTCGTCACCGGCATGACCGAACAGTTCATCACGACCGACAAGTTTGCTGCGAGAACCCTTCCCCGCATCCCCGCCGGTCGGTTCGGCGAGCCGGATGATTTTTCCGGTATCGCCGTGTATCTTGCATCCGATGCGAGCTCGTGGCACACGGGCGACACGATCACCATTGACGGTGGCTATCTGGTTGGATGATCCCGCCGGACGGAGAGGCGATGCCGATGTGTTCGCCTGAACGGCCCAGCACGAGGGAGGCGCGAAATTATCACCTTTGACGAGCAGGTAGCCGTGGTCACCGGAGCAGGACACGGTCTTGGCCGGAGTTACGCCCTCGCCCTCGCCGACCGTGGAGCTCGAGTCGTCGTCAACGACGTTGGGGGCGCCCGGGATGGGACCGGGTCATCCAGGTCGGTTGCCGAAGCGGTGGTTGATGAGATCCACGCCGCCGGTGGTGAAGCGATGGCGAGTGCTGCTGACGTCACGGATGAAACCGCCGTTGCAGCGATGATGGCAGCGGTGGTCGATCGCTGGGGTCGCATCGACATCCTCATCAACAACGCGGGGGTCTTGCGGGATCGAAGCCTGGCGAACATGACGATGGAGGATTTCCGGTTCGTTGTCGAGGTGCACCTCATGGGTACGGTGATCTGCACCAAGGCCGTCTGGGGCCACATGAAGTACGCCAACTACGGTCGCATCGTGGTCACGTCGTCATCATCCGGGTTGTACGGCAATTTTGGTCAGGCAAATTACGGGGCGGCGAAACTCGGGGTCGTTGGGTTCATGAACACGCTCCGCCTCGAGGGAGACAAGTACGGCATCCGTGTCAACGCGCTCGCGCCGGCGGCTCATACCCGCATGACGGAGGAGTTGCTTCCCGAGGAGGCCAAGGTGCTGCTTGAGCCCGAAGCGGTCACCCCGGCGGTCCTGTTCCTCGTTTCCCAGGACGCGCCCCAGGGGATGATCCTCACGGCGGGGGCCGGGGGGTACGGTGCGGTACGGATCCATGAGACATGCGGGATCTGGCTTGCCAAGGGGGACCGGACTCCTGAGATGATCGCGAGCCGAATCGACGACATCACTGATCCTGAGGGTCAGATGGAGTTCGGGGTCGGCAGCGAACAGACGATGAAGTTCCTTGCCGACGCCAGCGATTCGTCGTGACTGCATCGCACGGGGTTGGTCTCTCGGAAGGCGGGGGCATGCGCGCTGTGCCGGTTGAGGACCTGGTCGCCATGGTCGGCACCGAGGTGGGGAGGTCCGATTGGTTGACGATCGACCAGGACCGGATTGCACAGTTTGCTGACGCAACCCTCGACCATCAGTGGATCCACGTTGATCCTGAAGCAGCCGCAAGCGGGCCGTACGGCGCAACCATTGCCCATGGGTTTCTCACCCTGTCGCTCATCCCTCATCTTGGCCGTGCGACGTCGGTTGTGCCTGAGGGCATGACCATGGCGATCAACTATGGGTCTGACAGGGTGCGTTTCCTCACCCCGGTCGTCGTCGGGAGCAGGATCCGTTCGATCACGACGCTGAAGGAGTTCGTACCGAAAGGCCCCAATCGCTATCTCGCGACCACCCATGTCGTGGTTGAGATTGAGGGGGAGGACACCCCTGCACTCGTCGCGGACCGGCTCACGCTCTTTGTCATGGAAGGTGGGTGACATGACGGGTGTGGCACAGGGACCCAGACGGAGCGAGGAGGACCTTTGGTGAGCGGCACGCAGGAAGACGTCCGTGTCAATGAGGCGATCGACAAACTTCTGGCGGACCATCCCCCGGCGTCGAGCGAACCGAAAGCGTTCTGGGGGGCACAGTTCGATGCAGGACTGGCGTGGGTTGAGTTCGACGAGGGTTCCGGTGGCCTTGGTGTGAGCCCTCGGTTTCGTGAGCTGGTCACCCGTAGGCTCACCGAAGCAGGCGCCCCCATGTGGAACCGAACCGCAAACATCCTCGGCATCGGGATGGGGGCAGGCGTGCTCCACACCCATGGCACCGATGAACAGAAACAACGATGGCTGCGTCCGATGTTCGTGGTTGATGAAGTGTGGTGCCAGATGTTCTCAGAGCCGGGCGCCGGATCTGACATCGCTGGGCTTGCCACGCGTGCCGTGCGCGACGGTGACGAATGGATCCTCAACGGTCAGAAGGTGTGGACCACCCTCGCTCATCTCGCCAAGTGGGGGATGGTGGTGGTTCGGACCGATCCTGACCAGCCCAAGCACAAAGGCCTGACGTACTTCGTTGTGGACATGGAAGCTGCCGGTGTTGATGTTCGCCCGCTTTACCAGATCACTGGGGAGGCTGAGTTCAACGAAGTGTTCCTTGATGATGTGCGGGTTCCCGACGTTTACCGGATTGATGACGTGGGGGCGGGGTGGCGTGTCGCCACGACGACGTTGATGAATGAGCGAGTCGCCATCGGTGGGAACACCCCGCCACGCAGCAGTGGCACCATTGCGGTCGCGCTGGATGCGTGGAAACAGTACGGGTCCGGGGACATGGCGGATCGCAGAGAGCTTGCCAGGCTCTGGGGTGAGGTCGAAGCGATGCGTCTCACCGCGATTCGTGCCACGGAGAACATGCAGGCAGGCGTGCCCGGGCCGGAGGGATCGACGGCGAAGCTTGCATGGGCCGACCTCAACAAGGAGGTGACGGCGTTCACCCTTGCCATGATGGGGTTTGATGGGGCGACCATCCCCGAGGGGTACACCCTCGAACCGACGGTGTACGACACCCGCATGACCAACCGGGTGCTCTCCCCCCAACGCTGGTTCCTGAGATCTCGGGCCAACAGCATCGAGGGGGGAACCTCAGAGATCATGCGAAACATCCTCGGAGAGCGGGTGCTGGGTCTCCCCGGTGAACCGAGGGTCGACAAGGACGTGCCCTGGAGCGAGGTGCCTCGTGGCTGATGCAATCGTCTTTGCCCGCACGGATGAGCAGCGGTTGCTTGCTGACACGGTGCGTGAGTTCGTGAGCGCGACCGTTGATCCGGATGCGGTCCGAACGATGTCGACGACGGACACTGCGTTGGATGCTCGCGTCTGGGAGGGTCTGGTCGGGATGGGTGTGATCGGCCTTCATGTGCCGGAGGAGTTCGGTGGGGCGGGGTTCACCCCCGTTGAGGTCGCGATCGTGTTCGAGGAGCTTGGCCACGCAGTGACTGCCGTTCCGCTCCTTTCGAGTGTGATGGCGGCAACAGCGATCATGGTGGCAGGTGGCGACGAACAGAAGTCTCGGTTGCTCCCCCCGATCGCACGTGGCGAAACGGTCGTGGCGCTGGCGGTCCATGAATCCTCTCATGACAACGACCTGATGCCGTGCACGACCTCACTGGTGGAGCACGACGGCTCGTTCCTCTTGACGGGGTCGAAGCGGTACGTGGTTGATGGGGTCAACGCATCCAGATTCGTCGTATCAACAGCGAGCGCCCGTGGCGTCGCCCTCGTCGTGGTGGACGCCGACGCCGACGGCGTTGAGGTTGTGCCCGTCCATGCACTTGATCCAACCCGCCCCCTCGCTGACATCCGGTTCAACGACGTGGTGGTTGACGCAGCCGATGTGATGTTTGATGCCAGGCCTGCCATCAGGACGGCGATCGACATGGGGGTTGTCTGTCTGGCGAGTGAACAGGTTGGTGGTGCCCAGTGGTGTCTGGAAACCTCGGTGGAACATGCAAAGACGCGGTTTCAGTTCGGGAGAGCCATCGGTTCCTTCCAAGCCGTCAAGCACCGTTGTGCGGACATGCTCGTGGCCGTCGAGCACGCTCGGTCAGCTGCCCGACACGCTGCTGCCACGTTCAACGACCCGGGGGAGTCCGGGGTTGCGGTGCCCCTGGCGCGCTCGGTGTGCTCGGACGCGTTTGTGACGGCGGCAGGGGACACGATCCAGATCCTTGGCGGTATTGGGTTCACCTGGGAGCACGACGCCCACCTGTATTTCAAGCGTGCCAAATCGACGTCGATTCTGCTCGGCTCGGTCGAGTCGTACCGTGATCGCCTCGCCGACGCAGTGGGGTTCTGAGACGTGAACGCTGAAAGATCCGTCGTCATCATCCCTGGAGCGGGGGAGTGCGCCGAGGTTTGGGAGGGGGTTGCTGCGATGGTGCGTGCCAGCGGCGTCGCGTGTCGTGCCATCGATCTTCCGATGCACGGAGCCAATGAGGGGCCGGCTCTCGACTCCATCGAAGCCCAAGCAGACTGGGTCGAGGCGTTCCTTGCGACCGAGGGTCTCGGGGATGTCGTCCTTGCGGGGCACTCGATGGGATCGTTGGTTGCGCTCGAGGTGGCGGGTCGGGGGGGCGCGCAACCGGTTGAGCTGATCCTCATGACGGTGGGGTTCCCGATGGCGGTCGCACCATTCCTGCTGGAGATGGCTGCGACGGATGTGGGCAAGGCGGATGCCTTCATCGAGAAGTACTCGAACTCACCGGCGACCTCTCCGGAGATCGAGGAACGTCGGCGTCGGCATCGTGAGCTCCGCCGGGAACATGCCGCCCCGGTGCTGGCGGTTGATCTCCACGCATGCAACAACTACACGCGTTCCCCCGTGGCAGCGGCCAACGTGACTGTTCCCACCACGGTGCTCCTCGCTGAGCAGGACCGCATGGTCCCCACGGATCTGGCCGAACCCATCATCGATGCCCTCAACGATGTCAACGTGGTCGTCCTCGAGAACACCGGCCACGCGGTCCAGGACGAACGCCCCGAAGCCATCACCCCCCTCCTCATCACCGCCGCCACCCGCTGACCCCCTGTCGCGCGTACCCAGGGTATGAACCCACCGCCACGGTGGGTTGTAGCCCACAGAATGGCGCAGGTATAGAGTCGGATCATGAGATTTGGAACTTTCATTCCCCAGGGTTGGCGCCTTGATCTGGCCGCCGTAGACACTTCTGATCATTGGTCGACGATGCTTGGCGTCGCCAAACAGGCTGAATCGCTCGGGTTTGAATCCGTCTGGGTGTACGACCACTTCCACACGGTTCCCGAGCCCACCCAGGAAGTGACGTACGAGGCATGGACCCTGATGGCGGCCCTTGCGGTCACGACGGACACCATCCGGCTCGGTCAGTTGTGTACGTGCACCGGGTACCGACCTCCGCCATACCTTGCAAAGGTGGCGGCTTCCATCGATGCCCTGTCGGGGGGACGCCTTGAAATGGGGATCGGAGGCGGATGGTATGAACATGAGTTCAACGCGTACGGCTACCCGTTCCCGAAACCTTCCGTGCGTCTGGGGGAGTTGGATGAGGCGGTCCAGATTCTCATCAAGATGTGGACCGAGGACGAGGCAACGTTCACCGGCAAGTATTTCTCCATTGATGGAGCGATCTGTCAGCCAAAGCCGGTTCAGACCCCCCATATTCCGATATGGGTTGCGGGAGGCGGGGAGAAGCTGACGCTACGAACCGCCGCCCAATACGCGAGTTACACGAACTTTGGGGATGATCCGATCCAGTTCGCTCACAAGCGTGATGTGTTGCATCGCCACTGTGAGAGCGTGGGCCGTGACCCCGGTGAGATCACGATGTCGGCAAGCCTCAACGTGCTCATTGCCGAGTCAGAGGCGGCCATCAAGGCAAAATGGAACCATCTCCGGGAGTACTACGCCACCATCGTGTCGGACGGCGACATGACCATGGAATGGTGGTTCGGATCCGAGGAAGCCGGCGTCGGAACCCCTGAACAGCTCGTTGATCTCATCGGTCAATACAGGGACGCGGGATGCGCGTACCTGACAGTGAACTTCGCGGAAGCCGCGACAGATCCATCAGCGATGGATCTGTTCGCGGCCGAAGTGATGTCTCACTTCTCCTGACTCAAGGGTGCCTTGCCCGCGTTCTGTGGGCCACAACCCACCGTGGCGGTGGGTTCATACCCTGGGTACGCGCCCTACATACGCGTCCTAGGTGCGCGCTGGTGTTCACTCGGTGTCGTAGAACTGGTCGGACTCGGTGGAGCCGGTGAGGGCCAGGGTTGAGGACTGTCCCTCGGTGATGACCGTGCTCACCTGGTCGAAGTACCCGGCGCCGACCTCACGCTGGTGGCGGGTTGCCGTGTACCCGTTCCGCTCCATCGCAAACTCGGATTCCTGGAGTTCAACGTACGCCTCCATGCCCCGCTCTGCGTACCCGGAGGCGAGCTCGAACATCCCTGCGTTGAGGGAGTGGAACCCAGCCAGGGTGATGAACTGGAACCGGTACCCCATGGCGCCAAGCGCCTTCTGGAAGGTTGCAATGGTTGCATCGTCAAGGTGACGCCTCCAGTTGAAGGACGGTGAGCAGTTGTACGCAAGCATCTTGCCCGGGTACTTCGCATGGATCGCGTCGGCGAATTTGCGAGCGTCCTCGAGATCCGGTGTCGAGGTTTCGCACCAGAGGAGATCCGCGTACGGTGCGTAGGCAAGCCCACGGCTGATCGCGGACTCCATCGAGTTCTCCACCATGTAGAACCCTTCCGGCGTGCGCTCACCAGTGGTGAACTGACGATCACGTTCGTCGACATCCGCGGTGAGAAGTGTGGCCCCGAGGCTGTCGGTACGAGCCACGATCAGAGTTGGCACACCTTGGACGTCAGCTGCCAGTCTCGCTGCCTTGAGGGTCCGAATGTGCTGAGCGGTCGGGACCAGCACCTTGCCACCCATGTGGCCGCACTTCTTCTCCGATGAGAGCTGATCCTCAAGATGGACTGCTGCGGCACCGGCCTCAATGAAGCTCTTGGTCAGCTCGAACACGTTGAGTGCCCCACCAAACCCGGACTCAGCGTCAGCGACGATCGGAACCATCCACTCGGTTGAACGCTCGCCCTCGGACCATTCGATCTCATCCGCTCGCTTGAGTGCGTTGTTGATGCGTCGCACCAGCGCGGGAGCGGAGTTTGACGGGTACAGGGACTGGTCGGGGTAGACGTCACCTGAGAGGTTGACGTCGGCAGCAACCTGCCAACCCGACAGGTAGATCGCCTTGAGCCCCGCCTTGACCATCTGCACGGCCTGGCCACCACTCATCGCGCCGAGAGCGTGCACATACTCCTCGGTGGTGAGGAGGTCCCACAACCGGGCTGCCATCTGCTCGGCAATGGTGTGACTCTCAACGAACGAACCCTGGAGCCGGACAACGTCCTCCGCGGTGTGGTCCCGCACAACGCCGTCCCAGCGAGGGTTGGTGTCCCAGTCCTCCTGGATTTTCTGTGCCCGTGCACTGATCTGACTCTCGTTTGTCATGATGGTCTCCCGTACTGTTGTTGTGATTCAGATTGTTTTGTCGGTCGTTGTGTTGTTGTTTGCAAACTGTTCAAGCTTCCAGCATCGCGTACGCGGGAAGGGTCAGGAAGTCAGGGAACTCATCGGCAAGACTCACCTGTTCGAAGAGCTCCTTGGCCTCCGTGAAGCGACCGCTCGTGTAGGACTCATCTCCGAGCTCTGCTCGTATCGCGTCCGTCTCCTCTTTGGCGATCTTTCGTACCAGATCGGCAGTGATGGGGGTTCCTGTATTGGTTGTTTCCCCGGATCGGACCCACTGCCAGATCTGACTGCGCGAGATCTCGGCGGTTGCCGCGTCCTCCATGAGGTTGTAGATCGCGGCCGCACCCGTCCCGGTCAGCCACGACGCGATGTACCTGATCGCGACATCGATGTTGTGTCGCACCCCGTTGTCCGTGATCGTGCCGCCATCGATCGCAAAGTTGGTGAGGTCCTGTGCGACCACGGAGACATCATCACGAGTCCGAGCGATCTGGTTGGGTTGGTCCCCGAGAACCGAATCAAAGATGCGGGTGGCGATCGGCACAAGATCCGGATGGGCGACCCATGTCCCATCACAACCGTCATTCGCCTCACGGGTCTTGTCGTCGTTGACCTTCTCAATGGCGACTCGGTTCACTTCGGTGTCCGTTCGGCTCGGTATGAACGCGGCCATCCCGCCCATTGCATGAGCACCCCGGCGGTGACACGTCTTGATCAGGAGTTGTGTGTACGAGCGCATGAACGGCACAGTCATGGTCACTTGATCACGATCGGGGAGGACGAACCCCTCGGTGTTGCGGAACTTCTTGATCACCGAAAAGACGTAGTCCCACCGGCCGGCGTTGAGGCCAGCCGAATGATCCCTGAGCTCGTAGAGGATCTCATCCATCTCAAACGCCGCTGGGATCGTCTCGATCAGGACGGTGGCCTTGATGGTTCCCCGGTCGAGACCGAGTGCCTCTTGGGCGTGGACGAACACATCGTTCCACCAGCGTGCTTCATGATGGTTCTCGAGTTTCGGGAGGTAGAAGTACGGTCCGCTGCCACGCTTGAGCAGTTCGTGGGCGTTGTGGAACAGGTACATGCCGAAGTCGAAGAGGGAGCCTGACATCGCCGTCCCATCGATGGCGACATGCTCCTCGACGAGGTGGAGGCCTCTCGGTCGCACCATCAGGGTCGCCGTGTCGTCGTTGAGTGCGTACTGTTTCCCCGTGTCGGCGGTGTAGTCGACTTGCCGACGACTGGCGTCGTAAACGTTCTCCTGGCCCTCGACCATGTTGGAC
>CAZULI010000024.1:0-12251 GCA_964621095.1 uncultured Acidimicrobiaceae bacterium
GTCGCTGCGACCCGAGCCTCCCACGCATCGTGGACCGCGACACCACGCTCCATCGCCTTGGCAAAGAACGCGTACACCTCCTCAGGCACCTCGAATGGGGGGAGCTCCCATCCCATCGCCGCCTTTGCCCCTTCGATCTCCGCCGCGCCGAGGGGTGACCCGTGTGCATCAGCCGTATCGACCTTGGTTGGTGCTCCGTACCCGATGTGGGTCTTGCACGAGATCAGCGTGGGGCGGTCGGACTCGTTCATGGCTGCCTCGATGGCTCCCGCGATGGCGGCACGATCGTGTCCATCAACCGTGATGGTGTGCCATCCATAGGACGCGTACCGAGCCGGCACGTCCTCTGAGAACGAGAGCGCCGTGGAGCCATCGATCGTTATCGAGTTGTCGTCATACAGGACCGTCAGCTTGCCGAGCCCGAGATGCCCTGCAAGGGAGGACGCCTCTGAGGAGACACCCTCCATGAGATCCCCGTCTCCTGCGAACACCCATGTTCGGTGGTCGGTGAGATCCGATCCATGGACGGCGGCAAGGTGTGCTTCGGCGATCGCCATGCCAACCGCGGTCGAGATCCCCTGTCCGAGCGGGCCGGTGGTGGTCTCGATCCCAAGGGCCTGATGGACCTCGGGGTGGCCCGGTGTCTCGGACCCCCACTCTCGGAAGTTCTTGATCTCCTCCATCGAGAGCGGGAACCCACAGAGGTGCAACAGCGAGTACAGGAGCATCGAGCCGTGACCGTTGGAGAGGACGAACCGGTCCCGGTCCCGCCACGCCGGATCAGCCGGATTGATGTTCAGATACCGAGACCAGAGCACGACGGCGATGTCAGCCATGCCGAGCGGCATCCCGGGATGACCCGAATTGGCTCGTTGGATTGCATCCATCGAGAGGGCACGAATGGTGTCAGCTGCGAGTTGCTCGATGTCGTGGGTCATGGTACTCCTGTGCAATGGCGCCTGAACAAAGGCGGTCGGGGGAACGGGATGTCCCGGATGATGAACTCGGCGTCATGCAACGATTCGAAGGTTGCGGTCGGACATATTCAGGGATTCAACACCCGATTGGGTGACAACAACAATGTCCTCGATGCGCATCCCCCACTCCCCCGGTGTGTAGATGCCGGGCTCGATCGAGAACGCCATGCCCGGGGCGATGACGGTGTCGTTGCCACCGACGAGGTATGGCCGTTCGTGGACGTCAAGACCGATGCCGTGCCCGAGGCGGTGAATGAACCGGTCCCCATACCCGGCGGCGGTGATGATCCCCCTGGCGTGGGCGTCGATGGCCGAGGCGGCGTGTCCTGGCCCAGCGAACGCTCTCGCTGACGCCTGGGCCTCCAGGAGCACGGCGAACGCGTCGACGACGTCGGGAGCCGGCTCGCCCACCACGAATGTTCGGGTGGTGTCCGAGCAGTACCCCTGCTGGTACCCACCAAAGTCGACGACGACCACATCCCCCACGTTGATGATCCGCTCTGACGCTGTGTGATGGGGGGAGGCACCGTTCGGACCGCTGCCAACGATGCAGAACTCAACCGTGTCGTGTCCCGCCGCAAGGGTTCGCTCGGTGATCTCACGAGCCACCTCCGCCTCGGTCCGTCCCGAAAACCTCATGTCGTTGAGGTCGTCGGCAACGCCATCCACCACCGCCGCGGCGTTGCGGAGCAGGTCGATCTCGTCAGGTGACTTGATGATGCGCAACCCCGACATGAGTTCGTCGGCATCCACCCACGACGAACCCGGACGCCGATCCTGGAGCGCCAAGGTGAAACGGGACCACGTCTGGCTCCCGATCGCAACCCGACCCGCATCGGCGAGGAGCTCATCGACCATCCCGATGGGGTCGTCCGTCTCGTTCCAGGCCTGGAGCGCGAACACATCGTCGTGGGGCGTGACCCGGGGCGCTTCCAGGGTCGGGGTGACCATCGTCGCGCCGCCATCGGCATCAAGGACCAGCATGGTGAGCCGCTCGGATTCAAACGCCCGGTACCCCGTGAGGTACACCAGGTCCGATCCGACCGACAGGCACATGGCGTCGACGCCTGCGGCCCTCATCGCAGTGGTGGCGGCCGACACCCGACGGGCGAGGTCGGTCATGTGATGGCACCAAGTGCTTCCTTGGCGTGATACGAACTGCGCACGAGGGGGCCGGACTCCACGTGCCGAATGCCGTACCCCTCCCCGATCGCCTTGTAGGTCGCAAACGTGTCGGGGTGCACGTACCGCTGCACCCTGCGGTGACCGGCGGTTGGGCGGAGGTACTGACCGATCGTGACGATCTCGACTCCCACGGCGTTGAGGTCTGCGAGCGCCCCGGCGATCTCCTCGTCGGTCTCCCCCATGCCGACGATCAGGCCCGACTTGACCGTCCCGGCGGGGTGCAGCCATTTCGCCCGTGCGAGCAGGGTGAGCGAGCGTGCGTAGTTGGCTGCGGTTCGGATCTCACGCTGGAGGCGCAGCACCGTCTCGGTGTTGTGATTAAGCACCGTCGGCTTTCCCTGCATCACCGTTTCAAGGGGACCCGGATCCCCCTTGAAGTCCGGGATGAGGAGCTCGACGTCACAATCAGGGAGGCGTGCCCGGATCTCATCGATGGTGGCGAGAAAGATCGATGCGCCCCCATCGGGAAGGTCGTCCCGGTTGACCGACGTCAGGACCGCATGCTTGAGACCCATCTGGGCAACAGCGGTGGCGGCCCGCACGGGCTCGTCGAGATCCACCTCACCGGGTTTGCCGGTCTTCACGTCACAGAACGAGCAGGCACGGGTGCAGACGTCTCCCAGCAACATCAGGGTCTGGGTCCCCGAGGACCAACACTCGTGGATGTTGGGGCACCCCGCCTCCTCACAGACCGTGTTGAGCGCAAGCCCTGCGTTGAGACGTTTGAGTGCGAGGAACCGTTCGTCGGTGAGATCAAGCTTGACTTTCATCCAGTCCGGCTTCGGTGGTTCACCTGCGAGGACGCCGTGGATCATGATGGGCGTCTCGGCGCGACTTGACGGGGAGAACACGCCGGCCTCGACCATGCGATCGACTTCATACGAGCGTTTGGCGGATCCCCGGACGAACGCACCGAGCTGCACCTCGTGGCCTTCGCGGGATGAGAGCCCGCCGAGGTGGGGAAGCATCGTCTCGACGACCTCCTCGATCGAGACCTCTGACCCCGTGAGTTCGGCGATCGAGGTGACGGGACGATCCGGGATCCCGCAGGGCACGATGTGGCCAAAGTACGTCATGTCGGGATGAACATTGATCGCAAACCCGTGGGTGGTCACCCCGCGCGACGCCTTGACGCCGATGGCGGCAACCTTCCCCTTGGCCGTCCACACACCGGTGAGGCCGTCCTCCGGCCACGCCTCAACACCGAGGTCGGCCAGTGTTGCGATCAGCATGGACTCGATGCGTCGCACATGACCCACCGCGTCAAACCCGTGCTCCAGTCTCGGGACTGCAACGATGGGGTACCCAACGAGTTGTCCCGGGCCGTGATAGGTGATATCTCCACCGCGGTCAACGTTGACGACCGATGCCCCGATGCTGGGGAGGAGTTCTGGCGCGATCTTCAGATGGGAGCCGTCGCCGTTGCGGCCAACGGTGTAGATGTGTGGATGCTCAAGGAGAAGGACGTAGTCGTCATCCGTGCGCCCGATGACCTTCCCCTCCCAGATCGCCTTTTGGAGATCCCAGGCCTCCTCGTACGGGACCCGGCCAAGCCAGCGTGTTCGTAGCGTCCCCCCAACAGGACCGTCGATCATGAGAGTTCCTGCTCCCAGTCCCAGGTCTGGAGGTTCTGTTTGATCCGCCCGAGGAAGAGCGTCGCGGTTGATCCGTCGAACACTCGGTGATCCCAGCTGAGGCCGAGGTACCCGATGTGATGAATGGCGATGCCGTCTGATCCATCCGGCATCTCGATCACGACGGGTCGCTTGACCACGGTCTCCGTACTCAGGATCGCGGAGTTCGGAACGTTGATCACCGGGACGGACAAGAACGATCCGAACGGTCCCGGGTTGGTGATCGAGAACGTTGACCCGGCAAGATCATCAGGTTGGAACTGGTTCGACTGAGCCTTGGCCGCGACACCGCGGATCGCCCGTGCCACCCCTTTGAGCGTCATCGAGTCGGCGTCACGAACCGTGGCGACCACGAGACCCTCCTGATTGAGATCCACGGCGATCCCCATGTGGACGGAGTGGTAGAACGTGTACGTCCCCCCTGCGAGATCAAAGAGTGAGTTCACGACTGGGTACGCATTGAGTGCATCGACCGTTGCCCGCACGATGAACGGCAGGTAGGTGAGGGAGAACCCCTCCGACTCCTTGAACGCAGGTCCGTGGGCGGCACGGATCTGGGCGATCCGCTCATAATCAACCTCCACCGATGTGAACACATGCGCCGCCGTCTGGCGCGCCTTGACCATGTTGGTCGCAATGCGGGCCCGCAACCGGGAGATCTCCTTGACCTCCACCCTGCCATCAGACGGAGTCGCCGGCACAGCGGGGGGTGCTGGCGCCAACGGTGGAGCAGGTGGACTCACCAGTGGTCGCTGCAGGGTGGGCACGGTCGCGGGCGCAGGGGTGTCCGCTTCTGGTGCCGCTGCTGGTGCCGCTGCTGGTGCCGCTGCTGGTGCCGCCCCGCGTGCGGCGATGAACGTCTCCACGTCCTTGCGGGTGATCCGACCACCGTCACCCGTCCCATGAACCATGGCGACGTCCACGTTGTGCTCAGCCGCAAGCCTGCGGACCACCGGGGAGAGCACGCTGCGCATTCCCATATCTGTGTCGGTGGCGTGGCCGGCCGTTGGCGTCGCCTCGGGGGTTGCCGCAGGCGCATCCTGACTCGGTGTCCCAGCCTCCCCGGCTGGCTGGCTCCCGGCGCGTGAAACGTCGTCACCCTCCTCGGCCAGCACCGCAATGGCAGTCCCCACGGCGACCGTCTCGCCCGCACCGATGAGGATCTCCGACAGGACGCCGGCGGCAGGAGAAGGGACCTCAGTGTCGACTTTGTCCGTTGAGATCTCGACAAGGATCTCGTCCTCTTCGACGCGTTCACCGATTTGCTTGACCCACGACAGGATGGTTCCCTCGGTCACCGTCTCGCCGAGCTGTGGCATTGTGATCGTGATCGCCATGTCTCTTCTCCTTGCGGCCCGGTGGACCGGGCCCGTCGTACCTCAGTGCAACCCGCGGCCGGTCGAGGCCATCAGTGCCTCACCGATGGCCTCCGAAATGGTCGGGTGCGCGTGGATGAACGAGGCCGCTTCACGTGGCAGCGTCTCAAACCCGATCGTGTACATCAGTTCGTGGATCATCTCCCCCGCTCCGGGACCAGCCACGGTTGCCCCAAGGATCTGGCCGTCGGTCTCGGACACGATCTTCACCGTTCCGCCGGTCTCGCCCTGGATGATCGCCCTGGCGACACCCCGCATCCCGTGCTCGGTGGTGTCGACACTGAGCCCGTCAGCGCGAGCAGCGGCTTCCGTTCTGCCAACCCACGCGATCTCCGGGTGGGTGTAGACCACCATGGGTACGGCGTGGTAATCAACCGGGGCGGTCTCGCCGGTGGCGATGTGGGTGACGGCGGCGATCGCCTCAGCGAACGCGACATGGGCGAGCTGAGGTGTTCCTGCCACGATGTCGCCGACGGCGTACACCCCAGGCGCGGACGTCTCCATGGTGGCGTGATCAACCGGGATGAACCCGCGTTCGGTCGTCACACCAACGGAATCGAGATTGACGGCGTCGGTGACCGGCCGACGACCAACCGCAACGAGCACCGTATCAACCTCAACCGTGTCATCCCCGAATGGGACGGTGACGGAGGAACCTGAGATCTGGGGGGAACCAACCCGAACCCCGTGATGCATGTTGATGCCCTTGCGCCGGAACGCCCGCGAGAGCACCTTTGCTGCTTCGGGTTCCATGCCGGGGACGAGTTGATCCTCAACCTCGAAGATGTGCACCTCAGAGCCGACCTCCCCGAGGAAGGACGCGAACTCGCACCCGATGACGCCCGCACCGATGATGGCGACTCGTTGTGGCTGCTGCGTCCAGGCGAGGGCGTCGTCAGACGTCACGACCGTGGTGCCGTTGCTCTCATACCCTGGGATCGTTCCCGGCACCGATCCGGTGGCGATGATGATGGCCCTGGCTTCGACGCTGGTGGAGGAACCATCATCATGGGTGACCGCGACCTGGCCGTCCCCCGCAAGGGCACCCACACCGTTGATGATCGTGACCCCGCGCGCCTTGAGGAGGCCAGCAAGCCCATTGACCAGTCCCTCAACCACTTTGGATTTCCGCTCCATCGCTGCGGGCCATGCAAACACCGGGTCAGAGGTCACCACACCGTACTCACCTGCCGTCTTGACGGTTGCGAACACCTCCCCGGATTGAATGAGTGCCTTTGCAGGAACACAGCCCCTCAGGAGACACGTTCCACCAACGCGATCCTTCTCGATCAAGGCAACGGAGAGGCCAAAATTGTGGGCGTAGAGCGCAGCGGCGTACCCGCCCGGGCCTCCACCGATCACGGCAATGTCGTACATCAAGTTCTGCTCCAGAGATTCGCGACGGTGCTCACCAACAATAGCCACCCATCGGTCATGAATCAGCGGTGCCCGGATACCATGCCAGCGTGCAGACACGCTATCTCATTCTTGCCTCGCTTGCCGTCGGACTGGTGATCCTGGGCGCGACCGGGCTGTACTTCGCGACCTTGTGAAGGGGACATCTTGACCGCACGGCTGATCCCTTCCACGAGCGGTGTTGTGCTCGAGGCGATCGTGGAGGAACCACCCACCCGTGCCCCCAACGATCGGCTTGGCACCGTGGTGCTGTGTCACCCGCACCCGGTTCAGGGGGGCACGATGCGCAACCCGATCCTCGGAGCGATCGCCGTCAAGGCGCTGAAGGAAGGCCTTGTCACCGTTCGGTTCAACTTCCGTGGCGTCGGTGAGTCAACCGGAGCGTACGACAACGGGCTTGGTGAGGTGAGCGATGTTGGTTCGGTCGTGGACTTCGTTGAGCGGGAGCTCCCGCCACTCGTGGGCATTGCCGGCTGGTCGTTCGGGGCCGCGGTCTCCTTGGGGTGGCAGGCTCGCTCGGGGTCACAGGTGCCCTGGGTCGGCATCGCCCCACCCGTCAACAGCCCGCTCACACCAAACCTCCCCGAGCCTGACCAGCTTGAGGAGGCGCGGCGGCTCTTCATCGTCGGGGAACGTGATCAGTTCGTGGATGTCGACGCACTCGCGGTGTACGCCGGAAGCATCGGAGCCGGCATCTCGATCTACCCGGGATCGGACCACTTCTTTGTGTTCAAACACAACAAGCTTGCCGACGACGTGGTGGCAGCACTCCGTCCGATCTGACGACCGATCCGGTGGACCGGACCCCTACTCCCCTGGAGCCGCATCCCCGATCGCCCCGATCGCTCGGAGATAGTCGGCCTGTGCGTCAAGCACCGCGTAGATCTGCTCCGGCTCGTACGGGTACCCCGCAGCCAGTGCATGATCCTGGATGTACACCGCGGACGCCTCACCCCCCACAACGGCCGTTCCATCGCCCTCCCAGAGATGCGGTTGCTGGAGGTAGTGCATCTCCCACTCAAGGATGCGTCGCACGTCCGACTTGGAGAGACCGAGGTTGTCGCCCCCGAGGACGTCCCACACGAACTCGATCGAGTCCTCAACACCGTAGATGGCCGTCGTGTGCTGCAGACGTTTTGACTCCTGCCAGAACATCGCAACACCAAAGGCGAGTACCAGGATCATCAACGCCATGAAGAACAGTGGACCACTCATGAACCCGAGGCTACCTCCGTGCCAACTATCGTTGATCCAACCGGTAGTATGACAGCCACACACCAACCGATGGGGTCACCCGTGGATTTCGGCACGATGACAATGTTCCTGGCCCTCTCGACGTTGGTTGCCAACGTCGTCACCATCGTCCTCATCGTGTGGGGTGTTGCACGACGAGGAGGGGACGAGAGCCCGTTCGAGTTCCTTCGCGGGAACACCCTGTGGCTTGCGGGGTTCGTGGCGTTGGCGGCGACACTGGGCAGTTTGTACTTCTCTGAGGTCGCACATCTCGTACCGTGTCAGTACTGCTGGGTTCAACGCATCGCAATGTACCCCCTCACCATCATCCTCCTGATGGCGGCGTACCGGAGAGACTCAATGGCCCGGTTGTACGCAGCGACCATCGCGACCATCGGGCTGGCCGTGGCGGCGTACCACCGATTCATTCAAGCGTTCCCTGATCTCGACTCAGGATCGTGCTCGGCGACCGGACCCCTCTGTAGCGGGTACTACATCATGAAGTTCGGCTTCATGACGATCCCCTACATGTCGTTGAGTGCCTTTGCGCTTATCCTCACCCTGCTATGGGCCGATCGGGTCAACGCCGCCACCGACACCACACCGGTGGCCGACGCGACCGGCGCCTGAACATGCCAGCACAGTGACAACGTGTACCTAGGAAGACCATGACCACGAAGCAAGCAAAAGTTCCCAAGAGCAGGACCGGTTTGATCATCGGCATCGTCGGTGGGCTCGTGGTGCTCCTCCTCGTCCTCGCCGTCGCGCTGGGAACCAAGGACGTACGATCCGAGTACGGGACGCCCCAGATCCAAGGTGTTGGGCTCCCGATGATGCCTCCCCAGAGTTCGGTTGACCAGTCCGCCACCGGGTTTGCGATACCAAACCTCTCGGGTCAGGACTTCTCAGGGAAGACGACCACGATTGATCCCAACGATGGGCGCAAGAAGGCGATCGTGTTCATCGCCCACTGGTGTGTCCATTGTCAGGCCGAGGTGCCCCGTGTCCAGCAGTACCTCAACGAGACCGGTGGGGTTGAGGATGTTGACCTCTACTCGGTTGCCACCGCGATGAGTTCCACACGCGACAACTACCCCCCGTCGGCGTGGCTCGCACGTGAAGGGTGGACCGTTCCGGTCATCAGGGACGACAACAAGAACTCGGCGCTCACCGCGTTCGGTTCTGGCGGGTTCCCGTACTGGGTCTTCGTGAACTCCGATGGTTCGGTTGCCATGAGAACCTCTGGGGAACTCACCGTCGAGCAGCTTGACGGCTACCTGCGCAGCCTTGAGTAGCAGCACGCCCCGCATCGAGGAGTGTCACGCGGGTGACGGGTTCACCATCACCCGTGCCGTCGTCGGCCCCATGGACAACAACGCATACCTCGTTCGTTGCAACACCACGGGCATGGCCCTCCTCGTCGATGCTGCCGACGAGATCGACCGACTCACCGATCTCGCTGCGACCTCGACCGTCCAGACGATCATCACGACCCACGGCCATTGGGATCACCACCAGGTCGCCGACGAGGCGTCACGACGTTTGGGTGCACTGGTGCTGCTCCATCCACTTGATCGCGAGATTGCAGGAAAACCGTTCGGCGCGCTCGAACCCGGACCCGTGGCGTTCGGTGATGTGACCGCAACCGTGATCCACACCCCTGGCCACACCCCGGGTTCGGTCTGCGTTCTCCTCGACGGTGTGGTGTTGACCGGCGACACGCTCTTTCCCGGAGGTCCCGGAGCGACACGGTTCGACCACAGCTCCTTCCCCACCATCATTGAGTCCATCCGCCAGAACCTCTTCACACTGCCGGATGCAACCGTGGTACTCCCCGGCCACGGTGATGCAACAACCATTGGTCAGGAACGTGATCACCTCGATGAATGGATCGAGCGGGGCTGGTGACCGCGCACGAGGACGGAGACAGCATGGAACTGGGACTCTTTGTCGAACCACACTGCGGTGGTTCTTACGACCGCCTGCTCGAACTGGCCCGTTGGGCAGAGGGTGCAGGAGTTGATGCCCTGGCACGCTCGGACCACTACCTCAACAAGGAGGACTCAGCGCACGCCACTGATGCGCTCGTCTCCTTTGGAGGGCTCGCCAGGGAGACCTCCAACATCCGACTGGTGTCGCTCGTCTCCCCCATCACATTCCGTCACCCTGCGGTCATGGCCAAGTCCGCCACAACACTTGACGAAATGTCCGGTGGACGGTTCAGCCTCGGGGTTGGGACAGGGTGGATGGAGTCGGAACATGACGCATTCGGACTCGAACTCCCACCCTTGTCAGAACGGTTCGAGCGCCTGGAGGAAGCACTCACCGTGATCACCGCCATCTTTGCAGGAGGCGGGCAGGTGGATGGTCGCCACTACGCCCTCAACGTTGACGCCGTTCTCCCACGGGCATCAGACGGGCTCCAGATCGTGATCGGAGGATCAGGATCACACAAGACGCCGAGCCTCGCCGGCAGGTTCGCAAACGAGTACAACTTGTTCGTGACGGACCACGACGCGTTCACGACCAGACGCGACGCCATGCGAGCAGCAGCGTCCGAGGCTGGCCGGAACCCAGACGACATCCTCATCTCCATGTCTGGACCAGCCCTGGTCTACGCCTCGGAGGCCGACCACATCGCAGCCATGGCCAAACGAGGAGCCCGACGGAACATGACGGCGGACGAGTACAGCGCGTTCCTCGATGAGCGGTCCGTTCCCCACGGCACACCAGCAACCGTTCGCCCCCTCATCGACCGAATGGCGTCCTGGGGGGTCGGGCGGTACTACGTCCAGGAGTACCTCCCGCTCGACAACGTCGACCTTGCCCGCATGGAACTCACGTTCGCAGCGATGCGGTAGCGGCCCACACCAGACGGGGAACCGCCGACAGTCACGGTTTCCGTTGGACACCAGGGTACCGCTGATTTCTCCTACCGGGATATTGGAAACGGACGGTTTGGGGCATCAGCGTGGGTATCCTTGTGCCATGGCATCCACTCCACTCCTTGAAATAACGAACCTGCATGCTTCCGTCGATGGAACCCCCATCCTCAAGGGCGTGAACCTCACCATCAACGAGGGTGAGACCCACGCAATCATGGGACCCAATGGTTCAGGGAAGTCCACGCTTGCAAACATTCTTCTCGGTCACCCCTCCTACGAGATCACCGAAGGCACCATCGTGTACAAGGGGGAGGACATCACCGACTGGGCCCCCGACAAGCGTGGTCAAGCCGGGTTGTTCCTCGGGTTCCAGTATCCCGAGGAGATCCCCGGCGTGAGCGTCGTCAACTTCCTTCGGACCGCGCTCTCGAACAAGACCGGCACCGACTTCACCGTGCTTGAGCTCCGTCTCAAGGTCATGGATGCGATGCGGGCGCTCGAGATGGATCCGGCGTTCGCCGAGCGGTATCTCAACGAAGGGTTCTCCGGGGGTGAGCGCAAGCGCAACGAGGTACTCCAGATGGCCGTCCTTGAACCAGACTTCGCCGTCCTTGACGAGACCGACAGCGGGCTCGACATCGATGCGCTTCGTATTGTTGCCGAGGGTGTCGAACGACTCCGAACCGACAAGCGTGGGTTCCTCATCATCACCCACTACCAGAGGATGCTCGACTACCTCACGCCGGATCGGGTCCACGTGTTCGTCGACGGACACATCGTCGAGTCGGGCGACGCCTCCCTCGCCGATGCGATTGAGGGGGCTGGGTACGACGCCTTCCGTCCCGGGGTTGGCGCAGTGTGAGCGACCTGTCTGCTCTCAGGGCTGACTTTCCCATCCTCGATCGCGAAGTGAACGGCAAGCCGCTCGTTTACCTCGACTCTGCTGCGACCGCACAGAAACCACGATCGGTGCTCGAGGCCATGGATGCGTACTACGAGCAGTCCAACGCCAACGTCCACCGTGGCGCTCACACCCTCGCGGCTGAAGCCACCGATCTCTACGAAGCCGCCCGAGGCAAAGTGGCGTCGTTCATCGGCACCTCCCCGAACCAGCTCGTTTTCACCCGTGGGGCGACGACCAGCCTCAACTTCATAGCGTACGGGTGGGGTCTCAACCACCTCAAGCATGGCGACAAGATCCTCGTCACCATCATGGAACACCATGCCAACATCGTCCCTTGGCAGCTCGTCTCCCGGTACACCGGCGCAGAACTCGTCTATCTGGAACTGAACGACGAGTACGGTGTCGACACCAGTGATCTCGACAACATCCTCGACAACCGAGTCAAGGTCGTGGCGTTCTCGGGAATGTCGAACGTGACGGGGGCCCTCGGCCCGATCGAGACTTTGACGAAAGCGGCCACCTCGGTTGGGGCCATCTCCGTCCTTGATGCCGCCCAGCTCGTGCCCCATGTCCAAGTTGATGTCGAGGCGCTCGGTGTTGACTTCATGGCGTTCTCCTCCCACAAGATGCTTGGACCCACC
>CAZULI010000025.1:0-12136 GCA_964621095.1 uncultured Acidimicrobiaceae bacterium
GGGTTTCATTCGACCAGCCCGAAGGCTCGACAACAACCGAGGCGAGGGTGGTGCATTCGGTTGTCCTTGTCGATGACCTCGGCAATGCCAGCTGGAACGCCGGTGCCCCACCGTTCCTCGGGCAGGTTATCGCCGCCGACCACAGCATCCGCGACTGGACCAAGAACGGCACGACAGCGTCGGGGTCGGCCGTCTTCATCAACGAATGGGTCTCGTTTGTCAAGGATGATCAGGGCAACCACCCAGAACCGGAGTCGACGGAGGGCCAGTTCGAGGTTCGGTGTACCGGGTAGCCGGGCACCATCACCCGGTGATTGCCGATCCATGACGCACCAGATCAACCGGGGACAGAGACCTGCGTCAGGAGCCGTTGGCGCCTCCGCTATCATCATGTGCATGAACAACATCTCGATCCGCGTGGCTGTCTGCTGTTGCTGTTGTAGCAGTGCCGCGCGGCGAGGCTCCTAGCTGTGAACCACAACTAGCTTCACCCCCTCAAACCATCCGCCGGCACATCCGCTCACCAGGCGGATGTTTTTTGTTTCAGGACTCTGCACGTCGACCCTTAGGGAGCAACCATCATGACCACCAAGACCCAACCCACAATCTCGTGGAGATCCGACCGCGACCTGCGACGATTCGAGGACGTTCGGGATCTCTTTCCCAACGTCGAGAACCCGACCCCTCTCGTGCGGGTGCGAAACTCGGTGGCGGCCGACAACGTGTATCTCAAGCTCGAGTGGATGAACCCCTTCGGTTCGATCAAGGACCGCGCAGCGTCGTACCTGATCGCCGGGTTGATCAGAGACGGAAAGCTTGACGGGAAGGAGCTGGTGGAGGCGTCATCGGGGAACACCGCCATCGCGCTCGCTGCGATGGGTGCGATCACCGGTACGAAGGTGACGATCACGATCCCAGATGGAGTCCCCGAGGAGAAGAAGACCTTGCTCCGCATGCTTGGCGCCGAGGTGTGGGAGACCCCCGACGAGCTCTGCCCGGTCGACCACCCCAAGGACGGGGCGATTGCCCTTGCTCGCTCGCTCGCCGCGTCCGAAGGCGGCGCCCGGTACGTCATGGCGGACCAGTACGAGAACCCGGACAACGTGCGCGCCCACTACGAAACCACCGGTCCTGAGATCTGGAATCAGACGGAGGGGAGGATCGCTGCGTTCTTCGCCGGCTTCGGCACCTGTGGGACGCTTACCGGTATTGGGCGGTACCTCAAGGAGCGGAACCCCGGGGTTCGGATCGTTGCGATCGAACCCCAGAAGGGACACCGGATTCCAGGACTCAAGAGCTTTGCCGAAGCGAAGGAACCAGGGAACCTTGACCGCAGCATCATCGACGACGTGGTGGTGGTCCCAGACGACGACGCGTACGCGATGACGCTGAAACTCCACCGAGCCGACGGTCTCATGGTCGGGCCATCAACGGGTGCGATCGTCCACGCAATCGACACGCACCATGGATCGGACGACGGGGTCGTGGTGGGGGTCTCCCCCGACTCGAGCGCCAAGTACACGTCGTACTTCACCGAACTGCTCGGCACCGACGGCCTCCCAACCTGAGCCGATGAATGACCCAAGTGAATGACCCACATGCATGAATCAAGGAGAACCAGTACATGACCCACGACGCCGTGACACGAACACTCGACACGTCCGGCATGCTCTGCCCACTGCCCGTGTACAAAGCGGCGTTGGCGTTGAAGACCATGGCGCCGGGGGAGATCCTCGAACTGATCTGCACCGACCCCGGCTCGCTTGCTGACGTCCCTGCGATGGCACGCCAGCGAGGTGACCGCATCGTCGAGACCACGGAGCAGGATGGCCGCCAGACGTTCCTGATCGAGAAGGGAGCGGCGTCGTGACGGCCGTGACTCAACCAGAACCTTCGGACAGTGCCCCAACGACGCAACGAAGACGGCTCGCCCTGGTCGCATCCAAGGGAACGCTCGACCAGGCGTACCCACCACTGATTCTCGCCACCACCGCCGTGAGTCTCGGCTGGGAGGTGGGGATCTATTTCACGTTCTACGGCCTTGACATCCTTCACAAGGATCGGTTCGACAAGTTGAAGGTCGCCTCGCTTGCGAACCCTGCCGGTCCGCTCCAGGTCCCCAACATCGTTGGTGCGATCCCTGGCGCAACGGCACTTGCCACCAAGACGATGAAAAAGTGGATGGACCGCGCAGCGGTTCCGAGCGTTGCCGAGTTCATCGACATGGCTCGGGATCTCGACGTTCGGTTCTTCGCCTGTGCCACCTCCATGGGGGTGATGAACGTGTCGGAATCGGACCTCATCGAGGGATGCGAGATCGCCGGTGCGGCCGCGTTCCTTGACTTTGCGGCAACCGCCGACGTTCAACTCTTCATCTGAGCAACTGGGTTGCTGGGTTCAGGGTCGCCATGCAGGCGGGGGGTACTCCGACGCGCGGTCGTCAACGAGGTACGCCTGCCCGATGGTGCGGTCAAACACCGCGAGTCGCCCTGATGAGTCGATGAACGCGATGGCCGGGCCGTTCGGATCGCCGCTGACCGTGTGGACGTTGTACCGCTCAGGCCCGGTCAACGTCAGGTAGATGTGGTTGTCCGAACCAACGATGATGATCTCCCCATCCGAGTTCCTGTCGATGTAGAGGTCCTGCTCCCAGATCGAATGATCCTCGAAGAACTCGTTGCTTCGGGTATCGAGGACCTCCCCAGTGACTGGGTCAAGCACGGTCACCGTCGACCGGTTTCCCTCGACGGTGACTTCGACGCCTTCCTCGCTCCAATAGAGACTGCTGATCCAGTCCCGCTCGGGCACGCAGTGGAGTTCACGCACGCTCGCGTCGGAGAGGTCAGCGACCCGGATGCAGTTCCCATCGGTGGCAAACGCAAGGGAACCGTCAACCTGGCCTGGTGCGAGGGGCGGCAGCTTGGGGAGCGGGACCGACGCCGCGGCGATGATGGCGACCACGGCGATGCCGACGCCGATTGCCGCACCGATGGAGATCCATGCTTGTTTCGTCACGTCCTGACTCCCTTCCGAAGTTGCACCGCGCCCACCACAACGCCCAACAGAACCAGACCGGTGAGCAGCATCGCCAGGGGGACCCCGGTGCTGTCACCGAAGAGTTCGAAGATCGTCATCGGAACGTACACGAACAGACCAGCCACCCCGAACCCAACCAGGACGATCTGATCCAGCCGAACGGAGAGTCCCATGAGTGCCAGACAGGCAACGAGGCCGAGCAGTGGCCACGGCATGGTGCTTCCCCCCGAAACGGCGATCAGCAGAATCCCGATGGCAGACAGGGCGTAGCTCGTCCTGGCCGGCTTCAGGATCCCGCCCCAGGTGAGGAGAAGCCAGATGACACCCAGGCCTGCAAAGGCGACGCCAAACGACCAGTTGGGAACTGTCTCGAGCCGCGCAACAAGTGCGCTCGTGACGAGGAACGCTGTGCCCGCCATTGCAACCATGGCGAGACTTGAGGGACGGATGTACCAGAGCACCTTGGCGAGGAGCAGTGCAACCGCCGACGTCCACAAGAACACATCCACGCCGTCCATCTTGAGGAGGTCTCCGAAGAGGACCGCCGCAGCGAGAGCGACCGTACCAACAGACAGGAACCACGCAAACGCTTGGGCACGATGGAACGCCGGTTCCTCGCTGCGCCCAAGAAGCCACCCAACAACAAGGAGCACGACGCCCACGATCACACTGACCGCAAACCGTCCCCATGGCTCGATGCGGTCCTGCAACTGGCCGGCGAGGATGCCCAGTGCCACGAGAACCAGAGAGACACCGAGGTAGGCGACCGCCTCGGTGCCCCGGCCGACGGTTCTGCCACCTTTGCGCCCGGCTTCGTACTCGCTGATCTTTGTGGCGGTGTCGGCGTCAAGCAGGCCGGCGTGCACCCATCGCTGCAGATCCTCCGCCGTACCCATTGCTCACCCCTGTTTGTGTGACCACTGCTCGTGCTGACATTACCGAGTTGCAAGATGTCGGGCGTGAATTCTCCGCCATCAACCGCCGTGACGATCGGTGCGTTCGTCACGATCCTCCGTTGTCTTTGCTTGGGGGTCCGCCACACCTTGGGCTCCGACCAGGGGGACAAACCGCACCGCGCCGAGGGTCTCCTCGCTGAATGTGTCTCCGATACGGCGCACACGCATGAGCTGGTGACCATGCGCCTCGGACCCGACGGGGATCACGAGACGTCCACCGTCAGCGAGTTGTTCACGCAGCGCCTCAGGTACCCGTGGACCACCGGCGGTCACCACGATGGCATCAAACGGGGCTGCCTCGGGGTATCCGAGGGTGCCATCCCCCCAGATGACCTGCACGTTGTCATACCCGAGCTCGTGGAGAACGCGGCGGGCACCTCTCGCGAGCGATTCGTGCCGTTCGATCGTCCACACGGCTCGGGCGATCCGACTCAGCACGGCGGCGCCGTACCCCGATCCAGCGCCGACCTCCAACACACGATCCTCCGGACCAATCTCTGCCGTCTCGGCCATCAGCGCAACGATGTATGGCTGTGAGATCGTCTGTCCAGCCCCGATGGGAAGAGGATGGTCGTCGTATGCGGACGCTGCCAGCTCATCGGGGAGAAAGCGTTCCCGCGGAACGGTGCGCATGGAGCGGAGTACGTCGACCTGGATCACGCCACGGTTGGCGATGTCACGCTCGACCATCCGCATGCGAGCAGCGGTGAAATCGGAGGTTGCACCGGGTTCGCGCACCCCCGCCATCTTTGGTTTCGAATCAGGGTTCCGGTTCACGGGCACCCCCTCCCCAGCTTGCTCCAGCGTACCCCAAGGGAATGGTGGGGGTGGGGCGTACGCGGGCCCGTGTCCTGGCACAACGGTGTCCCTGCCTCACCTGTTGTGGTGGTTTGGCGTGGAGTAGCATGGGTGTTGCGCAGATGAGATCGAGCGTTCAGCGGCGAAAGCGACGAGCGAGGGAGAGACACCATGGTCATTGTTGTTGGAGTGGACGAGTCCCCGGTCGCCAAGACCGTGCTCGAGCGAGCCCTTGACGTGGCGACGAGGCGTGGCGCTGAGGTGTACGTTGTGCATGTCCTCCAGCCATCAATGGTGTACGGTGAGTTCCCGGTGGATCTCAACCAGCTCGCCGAGGCGCAGCGGCGATCCGTGTGGGGACCTCTGGAGGAGACGATCGCCAACGCTGAGGTCTCCGTCGAGACGGTTGATCTGAGTGGCTACCCGCCTGATGTGCTGGTTGAGTTCGCCACACAACAGGACGCCGATCTCCTGGTGCTTGGCACGCGAGGGCGGGGATCGTTCACCTCCCTGATCCTTGGCAGCACGAGTCAGCGGGCGATTCACCTGGCAGACTGCGACGTTCTCGTGGTCAAGACCCACAAGACCGCCAAGGAGTGACACCGAAGGGGTCCGTGCGGATCCCGCGATCACCACAACGGTTGGGGGCGTCAAGGTGACACTCATCGCTTGTATCCACCTGGTGGAGGCCCCACCGGCAGCCGTCGACTCACCCCTCAGGCGGCGATGAGTTCCCGGTGTTCGGGTTCGGCGAGGGGGTAGTGGTGGAAGTCGGCCATGGGGTTGCGTACCACGACCACCCTGGCGGCGTTGAGGATCGCCAGCAGATCAATCACTTCCTGGGCGACGGCTCCGACGATGGGGGAGAGCAGGCCCATGACGGCAAGCACCATGCCGATCATGGACAGAGCGATACCTCCCAACGCACTTTGGAGGGCGATACGCCGCATCCGCTCACCGATGTGGAAGAGTTCATCGAGCCGTTCGAGGGAGGAGTCAAGGACGATGGCTCCGGCGGCTTCTGAGGTGATGTCGCTGCCCTGACCGAACGCGATACCGATGTCTGCTGCGGCCATGGCAGGTGCGTCGTTGATCCCGTCCCCCAGAAACAACGTTGCACTCGTCTTGCCGATCTCCCTGACGACCTCCAACTTGTCCTCGGGGGACATGCCGGCTCGAACGTCGGTGATGCCGACCTTGGCGGCGAGGTACTCAACCTCATGGGAGCTGTCGCCAGAGATGAGCATGGTGTGGGTGACGCCATGGCGCGGTTTGAGATGTTGGACGAACTCCCACGAGCCGAGCCTGGGTTCATCGTGGAACCGGAAGGTGGCGGCGTAGCGGTCATCAATGAGCACCACGGCCTCCATCCCTGCGGACTTCTCGGGGATGTCATGATCATTGCCGACGAGACCAGCGAGCGCCTGCTTACGACTCGTGATCGTGACCTTGTGCTCGCCAACGGTACCCACGAGACCCTGGCCCGGTCGTTCCGAGACCGTGGTGACTTCAACCGAATGGTCGGGGCCAAGTTCCTCCTCGGCCATGGCGACGATGGGGGCGGCGAGTGGGTGGCGGGAGTACCGTTCAAGGGCGCCAGCCATCGCCAACACGTTGGCACGCTCGACACCAGGAGCGAGGTGGATCTCCGTGACGCTGGGTCGTCCGTACGTGAGGGTCCCGGTCTTGTCAAACATCACCGTCGTTGTGGTCGAGATGCGTTCGAGCACCATCGGATCCCGGATGATGATCCCCGATCGGGCCGACAGGGAGATACCACCGACAATTGCCACGGGGACCGCAATCAGGAGCGGGCACGGTGTGGCGATGACGAGGACGGCGAGGAAGCGTTCCGGATCCCCTGAGATCACCCAGCCCAGGATCCCCATGGCGAGAGCGAGAACGGTGTACCAGGCACCGAGCCGATCAGCCATCCTGCGCATCCTGGGGCGGTTCGCTTCGGCCTCGGCAAGGATCCCGACGATCTGGGAGTATCGGGAGTCGGCGGCGGTCCTGGTGGCCTGTACCACCAGGACGTCCTCACCGTTGATGGACCCCGATATCACCATTGAACCGACCGACTTCGTGATGACGTACGGCTCACCGGTGAGGTACGACTCATCCATGGTGCCACGGCCCTTGACGACCTCACCATCGACCGGACACACCTCGTGGGGGAGGACAAGGACCAGGTCACCGACGGTGATCTGGCCAACAGGAACATCAACAGGTTGGGCGGTCTCGGAACTCACCCGGTGCGCCAACGCTGGTGCCCGTTTGGCGAGTGCCTCAAGCACCCTCGAAGCGCGTGCCGTTGCTGCTTCTTCGAGAGCTTCGCCGCCGGAGAGCATCAGGACGATGATTCCTGCCACCACCCACTCATTGAGGAGGACGGCGGTGACGATGGCCAGGGCGGCCAACAGATCGGCACCGGGGGTCCTCGCGATCAGATCCCTGACGATCGACCAGATGAGGGGGACGCCGCCGATGATGACGATCGCCACGACGGGGGACACGGCAACCCAGTGGGAGACACCCAGTGCCCCGAGGACCAACGTGGCGGCAATGGCAACGGTGGAGGCAACCGCCACCTTCCCCTCGCGCGTCTCAAGAAACAGGCGGACTCGGTGCATCGTCTCAGGTTAGGGGATCGGGGTCGCAGCGTTCCCAACCGGAGCTGTTCCGGCGTGGGAGAAACCGGGGTTCAGCCAAGGGGAAAGCGCAGGAGTGCCGCCACCACACCGCCCCCCGGCACCTCGGTCGCCCGGACCGCAAGCACCCTGCCGCCGGACATCAGCACCCTGCGGGTGATCTCATCGGTGACGCCGTAGGTGTGCGCATCATTGTGGTCCTCGGTGGTGACTCTGCCCGTCTCCTCATCGATCTCACCCGGCATCACCTGGTCGATGTCGACGAGGAGGGTCTCCACCGCACCGATCGTGGCAGCCCGAGCGGCGTCAGCGACGTCGGTCACCGCCCGTCCCTGAGCTTGGCGCGTACCGAACAACTCCTGGAGATCAGCAAGGTCCTGGGCGTAGATGCGATCGAGGATTGGTCGGAGCGCATCCACCAGTTCGCCGTCGGATCGCTCCTCTGGGTTGCCGGCAATGACCTCATCGGCGAGGTGTGGGTAGCTGTTGACCGACCGATAGATCGAAAGCAAGGGTTCGGCCCCAGCCAGAACGAGTGGCAGGTCCCGGCCACCAAGGACGAGGGCGAGCGCGTGGTTGATCTTGCGGGCGTACTGGCGCATTCGGAGTTTCTGCCCCTCTGACCCTCCGACGCGCCCAACATGGCCCCGACCGCGTATCGATGGCAACCCAACGGCGCTTGCAACATCCGATGGGAGATCAGGAACCTCGATGTGGTCCGGTGGGAGGTCAGGGGTGGCCTGGATGAGACGCACCGCCCCCTGGGAGAGGGCGAGGATGAACGCCGTCTGGGGGAACGTGAATGTTCGCAGCAGGGGTTTGATGGCGAACCGATCGGCCACCTCGACCGAACGCGACAGGTGATTCGGGAGGCGGTACGTGACGACACCGGTTTCGTTGACGAATGCGGCCAACGTGTACGCCTGGAACTGCCAGAAGTACTCGTCATCGATGAGATCCTCCAACGACTCCTCGATTGAGGCGACCGCCGCTCGGTCGAGGCCACCCTCTTTGAGTTGGGTGACGGCTTCAGACGCCATGTTTGCCAGCTCCATCCGTTCAACGTCCGCGTTGACTCCGTCTGGCCTGGTGGGGAGGTAGATCGAGACAGCCCCGGGGCCACGCCACGCGACGAGCTGCTTCAATTCATGGATCGTGGGGATGTTACTGTGAGTGGGCATACGAGAGAGCGTAGCTCAAACGGGACGATGGTCCTTTTTGCCGTACCTCTCTGCACACGGCATCCGCCTCATTCGGCCATGTCGGTGCGCCAGAGACCAGACGTCAGATTGAGGATTCATCCCGTCAGACATATGGTGTGTGCATGAGTCCCCATGACTCACTCGTCGACGAAGGGATGGACTGATGTCGGGAGAAATCAAGCTCACCGGCCCTGACTTGCGAACGGAGGGGGTCCTCGTTGACGAACTCTCCACCGAGATCCCCACGGTTGGTCACGTCGATGGAAAACCAGTCGTGGCACTCCAGACCCCGGACGGTCCCCGGGTTGTGGGCGGCAGGTGCACCCATTACGGAGGACAGCTCGGGAACGGTCTCTGCGTCAACGGCGAGATCCGGTGTCCGCTCCATCACGCCGCGTTTGACGTTCGCACCGGGGAGGCGGTTGGAGCACCAGCCCTCAACCCGATTCCGGTCTACGCCACCACGGTGGAGGACGGCCGGTTGCTGGTCACCAACGAAGGCAAGCACGTCCCCCCCAAACGGCGACCACCGTACTTCCCGTACTCGGTGGTCATCATCGGTGCTGGAGCCGCAGGTGCAGCGGCAGCAGAAGCGCTCCGCCTCCAGGGGTTCACCCTCCCCATCGTGCTCATCGGTGAGGAGTCACCGGTTGATCGGCCCAACGTCTCAAAGGAGTATCTGGCTGGGTCCGCGCCCGAGGATTGGATGGCGCTGCGGTCACCTGAGTTCTACGCCGAGGCTGACATCGAGCTCATCACCGGCGAGACGGTCACGTCGGTTGACGTCCTCGAACGCATCGTTCGTACCTCAGCGGGGAGGGAGCTCACCTATGGCGCCCTCTTGATGGCGCCGGGTGCCACACCGCGACGGCTCACGGTTCCGGGGGCCGATCTTCCTCATGTCCACTATCTCAGGACGCTCGACGACGCCAATGCGATCATCGCTGACCTCACTGCTGACACGAAGGTCGTGGTGGTGGGGGCCGGGTTCATCGGAATGGAGGCGGCGGCGTCCCTGCGCCAACGCGACCTTGATGTCACAGTGGTCGCGTCCAAGGAGGTCCCCTTTGGTGGTCTCATCGGCTCGACCCTTGGTCGGTATGTTGCAGATCTCCACCGTGAGAACGGTGTCAAACTGCAACTCGGTCGGAGACTTGCGAGCATCGACGAGGACAGTGTCACCCTTGATGACGGGACCCGCATCGCCTGTGACCTCGTCATTGCCGGTATCGGGGTGGTTCCGAACACCGAGCTCGCCCAGGCCATGGGGCTGAACATTGACAATGGGATCGTCGTCGATGATCGCCTGCGTACCAGTGAGGCGTACATCTGGGCCGCAGGGGACGCGGCGAGCTACCCGCGACCCAACGGTGAGGCCGTACGGGTGGAGCATTGGGTTCCGTCCGAACGCCAGGGGCAGGCCGCTGCTCGGAACATGCTCGGTCTCGACATTGCGTTCACGGAGCCACCGTTCTTTTGGAGCGAGCAGTACGGCGTGCGGATCAACGTGACGGGGTACCTCACCGACTGGGACGAGGAGACCGTGGTCGGGAGCCCCGAACGCGGGGATGTGCTCGTTGCCTTGCGCAAGGGAGGCGTCATCGCTGCGGTTGCCTCCATCGGCCGTGACCGTGACAACCTCCGTGCCGAGCACGCGCTCGCCACGGGAGACCAGCAGGCGCTCGAGGACCTCCTGCACCCGTGACCTATCGATAGGTCCAGTCCGGCTGTTTGCGGTCCTGCATCGGATCGTAGGTGGCGACACCGTCGACGAGATCGGCCAGCTTGGGGGTGGGAATCTCCCGGTTCGTCGCCAGACACGCACCATCGAGATGAGCTTCGATCTCTTCGGGGAACGCATCGAGCACGCTCGAGATCAGGTGCTGTTCCTGCACCGGGAGGAAACAGCGGTTGGCGTCGGCGACCACATGGAGTCGTTCCACGATGATGTCAACATCCTGGGTGGACCCTTTGTGGTCCCGGATGCGCTCCAACGCCTCGGTGATGTGACCGGTCCCCAGCTTGCACGGCAAGCACTGTCCGCAGGATTCGACGTACAGAAACCGGGAGAGGGTGGCAGCGACCTTGACCATGCAGGCCGTGTCGTCATAGACGATGAACCCTCCGGCGCCAAGACCCGACCCGATCGCCGCCATGTCCTCGTAGGTGAGCGGGGTGTCGAGGGCGTCGCCGGTGAGCACCGCGTTGGCCACCCCGGGGAACACCGCTTTGATGGTCCGCCCCTCCAGTGGTCCCCCGCACCGGTCCAACAGGTCACGAAGTGAGGTCCCCATCTCCACCTCGACGACATCGGGGTACGCCACATCACCGATCACGGTGCACACGAGGGTTCCGGGGGACTCCTCGGTGCCGAAACTGCGGAACGCATCAGCACCATGGGCGATGATCCACGCGGCGTGAGCGAGGGTCCCCGCATTGTTGACGAGGGTCGGGTTGGCGAGATGCGGCCCGTGGTGCCCGGGTTCGGGGTCCGCGGACTCCCAGCCCAGTTGAGGCACCGTTGCGTACAGGCCATGGAGGTACGGAGGGAGCCAGCGCGGGAGCGGTGGGTTGCCTTCGATCACCTCGAGAAGGGCTTTCTCCTCTCCAAGGAGGTACTCCTCGGGACCTTCGGCGATCGCGATCGTGATGCCTTCGAGCCAGCCAGCCTCCTGGAACTCGGTGATGGCACCGATGAGACGTTCGGTCTCGGTGTGGAACGACTCCTTGACGGCGATGAACGACTCGATGGCGCCAACCGTACGTGTGGCGAGCACCAACCCCTCGATGATTTGGTACGGGTTCGCCCGCATCAGCGCCCGATCCTTGAACGTGCCCGGCTCCCCCTCGGATGCGTTGCACACGGCGTAGTGGTGCCGGCCACCCCCGTTCCGGATTGATCGCCACTTCGTCCCTGTGGGGAATCCAGCACCGCCACGGCCCCGGAGCCCGGCACGGGTGAGTTCAGCGATGACCCCATCGGGGCCAAGGGTCCGGAACTTCTCGAGGGCACCGCCGCCGCCGATGGCGACGTACTCAGCGAGTGATTCCAAGGGGTACTCGGGGAGGACCCGCGGGCCACGGGTGGGGTCAGGCATGAGGAGTCCTTTCGTTGCGGGGTGGTGCGAGTGGGCTGGCGGACCGGGAATCGTCACGGTCGTGATCGGTGTTGTTGCGTACCCGTGTGTGTACTCGGATGTCCACGCCACTCCACCAAGCCTCTCACCTCGTCAAGCGGCTCATGGTTGCACAGTACACTCGAAAGGTCACCGACTCCGACGAACCGGGGTCGTTGGTCAACCAGCAGACTCGACAGGATTGGAAGGCCACCGTGACAGCAAACTTCACCATCACGATCGACCGGGCGTACTCGACGAACCGAACCGAGGGGTACCAGGTCCTGGTGGACCGGCTCTGGCCCCGCGGGGTCACGAAAGCCAAGGCGCATGTGGATGAGTGGCTCAAGGCGATCGCGCCGAGCACCGATCTGCGT
>CAZULI010000026.1:0-11888 GCA_964621095.1 uncultured Acidimicrobiaceae bacterium
GTGCGCGCGTGGAAATGCCGAACCACTGGCTGCCCTTGCCGTCGTCGTTGCCGCTTCACTCTTGGCACGCGCCTCGTCCATCGTGATGCCGAGACGATCTGCCGCACCTGCATCCAACTCGTCGAGTCGTTCCGTTGCGATGCGGCCAGGGATGAGGTGGTTCACCCTGATCCCGTCTGACACCCACTCCGACGCAAGGGTCTTGGCGAGCGCCGCCACCCCTGCCCGGAAGATCCCCGACATTGAGAGCTGCACGATCGGCTCCTTGACGGACGTTGAGGTCAGGTACAACAAGGTGCCGCCCTCGCCGAGGTGTGGCTTGGCAGCGTGGGCAAACATCATCGCCGAGCGCAGCGTCAGGGTGTAGCTCGCATCCCAGTCAGCCGGGGTTGATGAACCGAACGGTTGTTGTTCAGGTCCACCCGCGTTGGGGATGACGATGTCAAGTCCTCCGAGGCGGGCCGCAGCGTCGTCAACCCATGTCCGGACGGCGTCACCATCGGTCACGTCAACACCTGTTCCGGTGACGATCCCTCTGGTGTCCGCCGTGATGGCCGCTGCTGTTGCCCTGGCACGTGTTTCATCGCGTGAGCTGATCTCGACGATGCAGCCTTCGTCGGCGAGCGTCCGCGCGATCGCTGCACCAAGTCCGCGCGACGCAGCCGCAACCAGTGCTCGTTTTCCCGTCAGTTGTAGATCCATACCCGTGACGTTAGACCGGTTGCTGATCAGGACCCGGCGTCAGTCGCCAACGCTTTGATCGCGGCGATGTCGTGTTTGCCGTTGGGGAGCAGCGGGAGCCGGCCAACCACGACCCAGTGCTTGGGACGTCTGGGTGCAGCAAGCAGCGCCGACGTGGCGTCGATGAGGTCACCCGAGTGCAACCGGGTTGCAACAACGGCAACGACCTTGGTCCCCCAATCCGGGTCGGGGACCCCAACGGCGACCGCATCGTCAACACCGGGAATCGACCGGATGGCTTCTGACACCGTTTCAAGGGGGATGTTCTCCCCGCCTGAGATGACGATGTCGTCGACGCGACCGATGACGTGGAGCGTACCCGCATCATCCAACCACCCCAGATCGTTGGTGACCAACGGTCCGACCCGGTCCGGCTCACCCAGGTACCCGGGACTCACCGGCGGACCTTCCACCGCGATGAGACCGTGGGGTGGCGTTGGACCCGATGTTGTTCCCGGGTCGAGGATCGTCACGGTGAACCCATCGAGTGGCACGGCCCCACCACCCCCGTCGGGCCGCACCGTTGCGATTTGGGATGTTGTCTCGGTCATCCCATATGATGCAAGAAGGGTGACTCCGTAGCGGCGTGCTTCATCGAGCAGCGCCGGGTCAACAGCCGCTCCCCCGACGAGGATGAACCGGAGCGCCGCGAGGCACGCCGGGTCAGCCGCGAGAACCCGGCGGACCATCGTGGGCACCATGGAGGCGATCGTCGGGTGCCACGTGGTGATGAACCGAGCCAGATCATCATCAAATGGCGTGATCGCCACCGATCCACCGGCCTCGAAGGACCGCCACAGGACCGACAGCCCACCGACGTGATTGAGCGGGAGACAGAGAAGCCACCGGTCATCACCATCAGTCCCCAGATGGGATCGGGATCCATGAACGGCCGCGGTGATGTTGTCGGCCGTGATGCGCACCACCCTGGCTCTGCCCCGGGACCCTGACGTCGGGACCGCAACGACGTCGTCAGGACCAGGAAGACCGGTCGCCACCGGGGGTTCCTCCAGGTACGGCATGGCGACGCCACCGGCAGCCGCAACCGCCAGCAGTTCGACGACGGTTGGTTCATCAAGTGCGACCTTGACCGGTATCAAACGATCAACCGGCAGGTTCCGAGCGATCACAACGGCGCGATCCTCGACGCGTTTGAGCAGTTGTGCGTACGTGGTGGTTCCGTTCCAAGACACCAGCGCGACACGGTCCGGCTCGGCGTTCGCCCAGTACCGAATCCAGGTGATGAGGGGGTTGCCAACAGAGGGGTGGGAGTCCATGTTGGCTACAGTATCGCTGATCGGTACGTTGACCCGGAGGAAGCGTGGTTTCGGACATCTTCGACCCCGAGGCGTGGGACATCGTTCCCGGCTTTGACTTCTCCGACATCACGTATCACCGTGCCCGACGCATTGGAGCGGTGAGAATCGCGTTTGATCGCCCCGAGGTACGCAACGCGTTCCGACCGAGGACCGTTGACGAGCTGTACCGCGCACTTGACCACGCACGGATGACCCCCGATGTGGGGTGCGTGTTGCTCACCGGGAACGGACCCTCCCCCAAAGACGGCGGGTGGGCGTTCTGCTCGGGCGGGGACCAACGGATTCGGGGCAGGGACGGGTACCAGTATGAGGATGATGCGGGGATCGATCCCACCAAGCTTGGTCGGCTGCACATTCTCGAGGTCCAACGCCTTATCCGGTTCATGCCCAAGATCGTGATCGCGGTCGTTCCGGGCTGGGCTGTTGGCGGCGGGCACAGTCTCCATGTCGTGTGCGACCTCACCCTCGCTTCACGCGAGCACGCGGTCTTCAAACAGACCGACGCCGACGTCGCGAGCTTCGACGGTGGGTACGGCTCTGCCCTCCTTGCCCGCCAGGTCGGCCAGAAACGTGCAAGGGAGATCTTCTTCCTCGGGCGCAACTACAGCGCAGACGACGCCGTGGCCATGGGGATGGCGAACGCGTCCGTACCCCACGCAGAGCTTGAAGCGACCGCCCTTGCGTGGGCCACGGAGATCACTGCAAAGAGTCCGACCGCACAGCGAATGTTGAAGTACGCCTTCAACCTCCCCGACGATGGCCTCGTGGGCCAACAGCTGTTTGCCGGGGAGGCGACCCGACTCGCGTACGGCACGGACGAAGCTGCCGAGGGCCGGGATGCGTTCCTCGAGAAACGGGAGCAGGACTACCGGCCGTTCCCTTGGCACTTCTAGTGATCGTCCCGGATACCTCACGATGACGAACAAGTGGGTTCTCGCGTCACGCCCGACCACCCTCGCCGCAGGTGTTGCCCCGGTCCTGGTCGGATCTGCCAGTGCGTTCCGGGACTCGGTTGCCGCGGTGATTCCTTTCGTTGTGATCCTCGTGTGCGCACTTGCGATCCAGGTTGGGGTGAACTTTGCGAACGATCTCGCAGATGCACACAAAGGCGCTGACACCGAAGCCAGGATCGGACCGATGCGAACCGTGTCGTCAGGACTGATCCGACCTGCCGAGATGAAACTCGGCATCGTGGTTGCGTTCGGCGTTGCGGCCCTTGGCGGGATCTACCTGACGTGGTACGCAGGATGGGTCATTGCGGCCATCGGGGCCGTCTCAATCATCGCAGCCCTCGGATACACGGGTGGACCCGTCCCCTACGGGTATTACGGGCTCGGGGAGGTCTTCGTCTTCATCTTCTTCGGGCTGGTTGCCACCGCCGGCACCCGCTACGTGTACGACATGTCGGTGTCGAGTGCTGCGTGGACCGGTGGTGTCGTGATGGGGTTGCTTGCAGCCGCCATCCTTCAGGCAAACAACATTCGGGACATCGACACCGACCGGGAGGCAAGGAAGTGGACCGTGGCGGTACTGATCGGTCGGTCGTACGCCAGGAAACTCTTCGTGGTCACCCTCTTCCTGGCGTACTTCACGATCCTGTTCGGGTCACTGACCGGGCTTCTCCCACCGATGGGGGTGATCGCCCTCGTGGGTGTCCCCCTCGGAATCCCTCTTGTCCAGACCATCTACCGCACCACCGAAGGTCCCGAGCTGATCTCGGTCCTCAAGGGAACGGCACAACTCCAGATCCTGACCGCGGTGATGCTCTCTCTCGGGATCCTCTTCTGACCTCGGTAGGCTCACGCCGTGATGACTGATCCGACGCCGTCTGAGACAGCAACGAACGCCACCGGGGCACGCGACCTCGTGGCAGGGCTCGCCGATGCCGGGGTGTCGGTGGCGTTCATCTCCCCAGGGTCCCGCAACACCCCTCTCACACTCGCCCTTGCCGCTGAACCCCGCATCAAGGATGTCTCGATCCGCGATGAACGCTCTGCAGGGTTCATGGCGCTCGGATGGGGGAAGGCAACCGGCGTCCCCGCCGTGGTGGTATGCACATCCGGGTCAGCCGCGACGCACTACTACCCCGCGATCGTTGAGGCCGACCAGGCGGCGACACCCTTGATCGTGCTCACCGCCGACCGACCGATCACCCTGCGCGGGACCTCAGCCCCCCAGACCATGGATCAGGCCAACCTCTACGGGGGGCACGTCAAGGTGTTCACCGACATCGAGATCCTCAGCGACGGTGTTCGCATGACAGGGGTCGCCGCGGTGGCAACCGCAAGGGATGGTGTACCGGGACCCGTCCACCTCAATGTCCCCCTTGCTGAGCCATTGACCCCCGAGGACTTGGTTCCGGCCGCCACCCCCGAACCCGTCGAACCGACTGGGCGTGCTCTGCCACCGGTGCCGTGGGGGGCCGAGCTCCTCGCCAACAAGCGGGTCATCATCGTCGCCGGTGGTGGCCAACCCGATGGCTTCCCCGAAGCACTCGGCCGGTACGCCGACGAGCTCGGGGCTCCCGTCATCGCCGATCCCCAATGCCGACCGGAGGCACCCTCGACGATCAACGCAGCGGACGCCCTCGTGGCCGCCGGCGTCCTCGACCACCTACACCCCGACGTCGTCCTCAGGATCGGACCGCTCCCGACGTCAAAACCAATTGCGACCTGGCTCGCCGGGTTCGACGGCACGAGCATCGTCGTGAACCGATCACGGCTCACCGACCCCCTCACCCCACCCGACCACCTCATCGACATGGCCCCGATCGAGTTCGTGTCCGCTCCCCCCGGTGTGCAAGCAGATCCGGGATATCTCGTGGCATGGAAAACTGCCGAAGCAACCGCAACGGCGATCATCGACACCACCCTCGGCGACTCCGGTCTCAGTGAACCCCTGATTGCGAGAACAGTGGTGGCGTCCGCCAAACCCGGCTCCATCGTCTTTGTCGGATCGTCGATGCCCATCAGGGATGTGGACCGGTTCACCACTCCCCGCCACGACGTCCGCGTGATTGCCAACCGGGGTGTCAACGGCATCGATGGTTCGATCTCCACAGCCATCGGTTGCGCGATGTCCGGCACACCGACGACGGCGCTCATCGGGGACGTCGCTGCTCTCCACGATGTCGCTGCCCTCGGCGAGTTGGCCCGGCTCAAGGCGCCGCTGGTCGTGGTCGTGGTCAACAACGACGGCGGGGGCATCTTCTCATTCCTCCCCCAGAAACGATCAGGGGTCATCCCCAACGGTGTGTACGAGCGGCACTGGGGTACCCCTCACGGTCACTCCCTTGCCACCCTCGCCAGTGCGTTCGGGGTTGAGGCACGATTGGCGACGAGTCCCGTCGAGTTGTCAGAGGCGCTGTCATCACGAGAGGCTGCTCTTGTTGAGGTGGCCACGGACCGGAAAGCCAACGTCGACCTTCACGACAGGGTCACCGACGCCGTGACCAACGCACTCGTTCGGATCGGGGAGACGACCCCATGATGGGCCACCACACACCAACCAGGTGAACGTCGCGACCGGGACCGTTCGTAAGGGCCGTGGTGCTGATGCGTTCCTAGGTGGCGGTCAGGATCTTGAGGAGTGGCTCAAGCTTGAGACGGGTCTCACGCAACTCGGCATCCGGTCGGGACCCTTCCACGATGCCGGCACCAGCAAAGAGATGTGTCGTAGTCCCGCGAATCAATCCACACCGCAGCCCCAACGCAACGGCACCATCACCTTCGGTGTCCATCCACCCCACCCCACCCGTGTACCAGCCACGGTCGATGGTCTCGAGTTCGTCGATGAGCCGAACCGCTGTATCGGTTGGCACGCCACACACCGCTGGCGTGGGATGGATCGCCTCGATCACGTCGAGAAGACCGGCCCCATCGTTGAGGGTGGCGTCGATCAGCGTCGAGAGGTGCTGCACGCTCGCCATCTTCTTGAGTTCTGGTTCAGCGGACGCTTCAAGACCGGTGGTGAGTGGCGCGAGGCGCTCGCGGATGTCGTTGACAACGAGGGCGTGCTCCCAACGATCCTTGTCCGATGCGAGCAGTTCCTCCCCAAGGGCGTCATCCTCGATCGACCCCTCCCCTCTCGGGGCACTACCGGCAAGCGGGTTCGACGTCAGGTGGTCACCACGGACCGCCGCGAGGAGTTCAGGGCTCGCACCCATGAAGACTGCATCCCCGGATTTCCATGCGAAGTTGTAACACTGTGGATACGAGCGCACCAACTCGCGGAACATGCGCAGGATCGCGGGTGGTTCGGCTGATCCGACAACCACTGAGCGTGCAAGGACAACCTTGTCGAGTCGACCGGCAAGGATTTCAACCACCGCCTTGTCGACGCTGGCTGCCCATTCACTCACCGGCGGGTGGGCGTGCGCGGAGTGCTCACCGAGGTCCACCACGGGGAGCCATTCGGGTCGACGAACCGACGCAAGGAGCTCAAGGGTCGCCTCGGCTGTCTCCTCAGCAGGGATCACCACCCGAATGATGGATCCACCATTGGCCCCCTCTATGGTGATTCTCGGGACAAAGAGTTCGGCAGCGTCGTACCCGTCCCAGATCGGAACCTCCCCCGGCTCGGATCCGAATGAGAACCCCATGAACGCCTTGAGATTCCTTCCGGCAGTACCGGGGGTTGCCGCAAGTGCCGCCATGTGCGGCTTGAGATCGGAGAAACGGGTTGATCCCGATGCGGACGCCCGCCACGCCGTCCCCATGCCCACAAGCCGAGACCCCGAGGGACCCGAGAACGCAACAGCTCGGTCGACCAGCGCGGCCCCGGTGCGGGCGAAGTCGAACGGGTCGAGATCAGCAGAGATCTCCCCCACACGGATGGTGCCGTCTCCATCGAGTTGATCGGCGAGCTGATCGATCTGTTGTTGAGTGACGAGGTGCACGCCCCGATGGTAGTGAGGGTGCCAGCTGCGACCGTTGGCCGCGACAACATCGTCAGCCGCCAATGGCTCCAGCGATGATATCGGCAACCAGGGTGGGGGCCTCCATGGGTACGAGGTGTCCGTACCCCTCGGCCACCACCAGCTCCACATGGCGGAACCGCTCCACAAGAGCCGACAGGTACGGCTCCTGGTGGGAGTCAGACGTCTCCCCTGCAACGATGGTCACCGGACAGCCGATCTCGGGAACGTGATCCCACGTATCGTTGTTGACACCCTCGCGATAGATCTCAGCTTCCACCTCCGGTTCACAGCGCAGGGTGATCCCTTCTGCGGTGTGGGTGAACCCGTGCTTGATGTAGAGATCGAGAGCCGCCGGATCCCACGACGAGAACGCACCCTGTGCGAACCGGGTCCGGGCGACCTCGGCAGAGGGGAACTCGCGTCTGCGCCGCACCGCCAGTCGGGACAGATGGTGCTCACGCCGTGCATAGGGAGGGGGGAAGATGATCGGCTCGATGAGCACCATCCGGGAGAAGGTGCCTGGTCGGAGCACTTCAGCTCGTGCGATGGCGGCACCACCACTGGAGTGACCGACCCCGATCACCTGGTGATCAACGTCCCGGAGAACACCCACGAGATCACGGGCGATGGAGAGCGGATCGAACGGTCCCGGGTGCGGGGTGCTCTCGCCATGCCCCCTCGTGTCGACGCCGATCGCCTGCACCGGCCCGACGATCCGAGAGAGCGACTCGATGACGGGAATCCACAGTTCCTTGCAGAACCCTGCGGCGTGTGTGAAGACCATGGCAGCGTCCTGCGGGGGGACCCCGCACGTTGCGATCGAAGGAGTGGGTTCAGGCTCGGACTTCACCATGCATCGTTTGGTCGGTGTCGTCAATGCGCCAGGTGAGCTTGTTGTGAACCTCGACAACACCGTCAAGGCGACGGGCCAACTCCTCCACGAGTCGTGCCTCGGTCCGGGTACCGATCGAACCAACAAACGTGACGATGCCGTTGGCCACCGTGACATCGACCGTCTCGGGATCGACGAACAGCACGCGACGGATGAGGTCCTCCCGTATCTCGTCTTCGATGAGGTCGTCGGGCCGGGTGAACGCCGCGACGATGTCAAACCGTGAAATGATGCCGACCACGACGCCGTCCTCGGCGACAACGAGGCGTCGGACGCCCTCTGCCTGCATGAACCGGGCAGCTCCCATGATGTCCATGTCAGCCGGGATGGTCTTGACGTCGGTGGTCATCACCGACGCGACATCCTCGGGAATGTTGCCGGACTCGAGCCGTTCGATCTCCATTTGCAGGAAGTCACCCTCGGTGATGATGCCGAGGAGGCGGTCATCGACGTCCACAACCGGGACTCCGGAGACGTGGTAGCGAAACATCAGGCGTGCAGCATCTCGGATCGACGTCTTGGGGCCCACAGCGACAACATCGGTGGACATGAGATCGCGTACCTCCATCCGAACTCCTTACAGTCGCATCGGTTGATCAGACCGTGACGGTATCCATCGACCCTCGACGGGGCGAACCTTGATCCTTGCGTCGACCACGGTAACCCCTTCTCCAGGATGTGCCACTTTTACCGGGTTGAGGTCCATCTCGACGATCTCAGGATGATCATCAACAAGGGCAGAGATACGGAGCAGGGCGTCCACAACAGCCTCCACATCGCCCGGCTCCCGGCCACGGTACCCCTCAAGGAGTCGCGCCGATTTCACCTCGCTGATCATGGCGCGAGCGTCGAGATCCGTGAGAGGGTGAATCTTGAAGGCAACATCCTGGATGAGTTCAACGAAGATGCCCCCCAGCCCAAACCCGATGAGAGGTCCAAAGTTCGGATCCTCGAACATGCCGATGAGTACCTCATGGCCACCGGGGTGGAACTCCTGGACGAGCACCCCTTCAACGTCCGGTACGGCAGCCGTCACCTCGTCAAAGCCGGCACGGATCTCGTCGGGGGTCATCAGATTCAGGATCACCCCTCCGACATCAGACTTGTGCAGCGCCGAGGGTGAAACGACTTTCAACACGACCGGACGCCCAAGCTCAGCTGCAAAAGCGATCGCCTCGTCACTGGTTTGGACGATGCGGGCCGTCGGCATGCGGATGCCATACGCCGCTAGGAGGCCACCAACGTCCTCTGGGGAGAGCCAGACTCCTTCATCGGTGCCGCTGAGGGCCTGAGCGATGATGGCAGACCCCGCCTCGGCATCCACATCATCGAACACGACGTGGACACCGATCGGCTTCGTGAGCCACTCTGCGTAATCGACCGCCTTGCGAAGTGCCTTGGCGGCCCGCTCGGGGAACGAGAACGTTGGGAAGCGGGCAAGTTCGCTCCCCAACTCAGATGGAGCGCCCGCCGAGTTCATGTACACGCTCAGGAACGTCTTGTCCGACGGTGCCGCCTCGGCGGCTTCCCTGATGGCGATGGCAGTCTCGGCGACCCCTTCGGTCGAGGCAGGAACGTACAGCGCAATCACCGAGTCGACCTCGTCACTGGCAAGCATGGCGGCGAGCGTTTGTCGGTACTGGTCAGGACCCGCCGATGCGATCATGTCGACCGGGTTGCCGACGGAGGCATCAGCAGCGAGATACCCCCGGAGTTTCGCCTTGAGATCGTCTGAGAACTGCGGCACCTCAAGTCCCTGGGACTCGAGCGCGTCGACGGCGAGAATGGCGGGACCACCGGCGTTCGTGACAACCCCGACCCTGCGGCCCTTCGGGATCGGCTGGTTTGCCAGCAGCGCCGTGACGTCGAACAGATCCTCAAGGGTCGTCACACGGATGACCCCCGACTGTTCAAACAGTGCATCCGCCGCGATGTCAAGACTGGCGAGGGACCCTGTGTGGCTCGATGCGGCACGCGCCCCAGCGGAGGTGCGTCCGGATTTCACCGCCACGATCGGCTTTGTTCTGCCGATCCTTCGTGCGATGCGGGAGAACCGCCTCGGGTTTCCGAACGACTCGAGGTAGAGGAGGATCACGTCGGTGTTGGGATCACCCTCCCAGAAGAGGAGCAGGTCGTTACCCGAGACATCCGCCTTGTTCCCCACCGACACGAAGGAGGAGATCCCGATGTTGAGGTCGGTGGCGTAGTCAAGGATGGCGAGACCAAGGGCACCGCTCTGGGACGACATGGCCACGTTGCCCCGGGGCGGCATGATCGGACCGAACTGTCCGTCCAGGTTGATCGCGATGTCGGTGTTCAACAACCCCATGCAGTTCGGACCAACCATGCGCATCCCTGCCGAACGAACGATCTGCAGCAGTTCGGCTTCCGCCTCCGCCCCGGCACCCCCGACTTCGGAGAACCCCGCCGAGATCACCACGATCCCCTTGACCCCCTTCTGGGCGCACTCGCGCACTGCCTCAAGCACGTGTTCGGCGGGGATGACGATGAACACGAGGTCCACGGGTGCTTCGATGTCGAGGACTGACTTGAAGGCAGGGATCGACCGGACCACCGACGTCCGCTTGTTGACGGGGTACAGGGGGCCACGGAAGTCAGCGTTGAGGAGATTGTTGAACAGGCGTCCACCCATCGAGGTCTGTTTGCGCGAGGCACCGATGACCGCGATGGAGGTCGGGTAGAAGAGGGGCATGAGACTGGCGGCGGTCGCCAACCGCTCCGTTTCGGTCTCGGCTTCACGAACCGAGTCGGACTCCGCCGTGGGAATCGTCACGGTGTAGACCCCTTCATCGATCTCTCGTGTGAGGACGAACCCGGCGTTGCGAAACACCCGCATCATGGCGTGGTTGTCCGACAGCACATACGCCTTGAACTCCGTGATGCCGTGCTCGCGGGCGTAGGAGGCGATCCGGAACACGAGGAGGGTTCCTATCCCCTTCCCCTGTTTTGCGTCAGCAACCGTGAACGCGACTTCGGCATCAACTTCACCCCCATCAGCCGCCGAGTATCTCCCGACACCGACGAGTTCTCCGTCGGCGATGGCGACGAACGCCATCTTCGTGTGGTAGTCAATGGTGGTGAACTCCGTCAGCTCCTCGTCGGTGAGTGCTCGCTTGACGCGGAAGAACCGGAAGTAACTCGTCTCGGTTGACATGTTGTCAACGAACACCCCGAGCGCGTCGCGGTCCCCTGGCACGATCGGACGGATTCTGACCGTCGTCCCATCCTTGAGCACGGCGTCCTGCTCCCAATCTGCCGGGTACCCGGGCGGTTGGTCACGAATCGAAATTGGTATAGCCGTAGACGTCATGGTCCCATTGTCGCAGAGCTCGGAGGTCACAAGGTCGGATCTTCAGAGCACCATACCCATCGAGCAACGGTGCCCGGGGTGGGAATCGAACCCACACGTCCCAAAGGACAGCGGAGTTTAAGTCCGCCACGTCTACCTGTTTCGCCACCCGGGCCGACAGCAGGGTACCTGTGTCCACTCGGCGCGGTGGTGAACTGATGCGTAGGCTGTGGGTAATCGAGCAAGGAGATTGTTGATGAACGTCTTTCCTCCTGAACGAATCCGCAACGTGTCCCTGGTGGGACACACCAACTCCGGGAAGACGACCCTTGCCGAAGCCATGCTGTACCGCGCAGGGAGGATCTCGCGCCTTGGAACGGTCGAGGCTGGCACGACCATCACGGACCACGACCCCGAAGAGCATGCTCGTCGGATGTCGCTCTCCCTCGCCCTTGCGCCGTTTGTGTGGCGGGACCACAAGATCAACCTCATCGACACGCCCGGGTACGCCGACTTCGTCGGGGATGTCCATGCGGCTCTCCGGGTCACCGATCTCGCCATCTTCGTGATCAACGCCGTTGAAGGGGTTGAGGTGCAAACGGCGTACGCGTGGAAGGTTGCTGAGAAGCTCCGTACGCCGCGGATGATCTTCGTCAACAAACTCGACAAGGAACGAGCGTCGTTCGATCGTACGCTCGCCGAGCTCAG